>CAZXLI010000005.1:0-66275 GCA_964641795.1 uncultured Bordetella sp.
GATCAGCTTGCCGGCGCCGCCGGAGTTGGCGATGCCGGCCGAATTGAAGCCGCAGCAGACGTAGTACTGCGCCAGCCCCGGCGCTTCGCCGAGGATGAAGTTGCCATCGGGCGTGAAGCTCTCGGGCCCGTTCAGCAGCATCTTGATCTCGGCGGTCTCCAGGCAGGGCGTGCGCTGGATCGCATTGGTCATCAGGATCTCGAACTGGTCCCAGTCCTCGTCGAGCAGCTGGAACTGGAAGGTGCTGGGGATCGGGTCCACCTTCCAGGGCTTGGCCACCGGCTCGAAGCCGCCCATCACCAGGCCGCCGACCTCTTCCTTGTAGTAGATGAAGCCGTCGGGATCGCGCATCACCGGCAGCATCGGGTGCACGCCGTCGATCTTGCCGGTGACGACGTAGAAATGCTCGGCCGAATACAGCGGCACGTTGACGCCCGCCAGCTGACCGAACTGCCGCGCCCACTGCCCGGCGCAGTTGACGATGACCTCGCAGCCGATGTCCTGCTCTTCGCCCCCCTCGCGCCGCACGCGCACGCCGCGCACCCGCGCGCCGCTGCCCGAGCGTTCGGTGTGCACCGCGATCACCTCGATGTCTTCGAGCAGCCTCGCGCCGCGGTTGCGCGCGCCTTTGGCCAGCGACATGGTCAGGTCGGCCGGGTTGGCCTTGCCGTCGCCGGGAATCCAGATCGCGCCGTGCAGGTCGTCGGTGCGCATCACCGGATACAGCCGCCCCGCTTCCTCGGGCGTGATCACCTGCACCTCGACACCGAAGCTGCGGGCCAGCGCGGCCTGCTTGTGCAGCACCTGCATGCGCTCGGGCGTGCGCGCGACGTTGACGCTGCCGCACTGCTTCCAGCCGGTGGCCAGGCCGGTCTCGGCCTCGAGCCCGGCATACAGCGAGATGCCGTACTGGCTCATGCGCGTCATCGTGCGATTCGGTCGCATCTGACCCACCAGCCCGGCCGCATGCCAGGTGGTGCCGCTGGTGAGCTTGCCCTGCTCGAGCAGCAGCACGTCGGTGATGCCCAACTGCGTCAGGTGGTAGGCGGTGGAACAGCCGGCAATGCCGCCGCCGACGATGATCACGCGGGCGTGGGTAGGAAGCATCTCAGTGGCTCCACGGCGCTGCGCACCATCCGCGACGCTTGAAAGGTTGGCGCACGAACGTGCGCTTGCTGTCGGCCCAGAGCGGCCTTTGGCCGCTCTGGGCCATGGGCCCGTCCGTACCGCTCCCCCGAGCCCCCTCCAAGCGGGGGCTCAAGCTTGTTCAACGCCACCCCCCAGCCCCCCTCCAGGAGGCGGGCTCCAACTGGCCGGACGGGCCGGCCTTGGGCCGGCGCGCCCTGCGCAGGGCCGCGCGTGTTGGCAGCGCAGAGGTCTTCGCCGGTGTCGGTCGGCCGGCTGGCCGACTTGTCCTGCATGCTGGGGCCCCCTCTCGGAGGGGGCGGGGGGAGCTCGCGAACATGCTGGAGCTCCCGCTTGGAGGGGGCTCGGGGGAGCGGTGCATAAAGGGCCTCCAGGCCCAGAGCGGCCAAAGGCCGCTCTGGGCCGCCAGACGCCATCAGCGGGCACCGCCGCCCACAAGGCCTCGCGGGACGCAACGATCGATGTTTCATTCGTGAAACCGGTGCTCGACAAATGTCACGATGACCTGCGCTCTCGGCTCAGCTCTTGTCAATTGCAGTCGATAACCGGGGGGTGGCCTTTTGCTGTACCCGCCCCGCCAGGACGCCCGAGTGGGAGGCGATGACCGTGCTCGCGTCGCCAATCTACACCGCCGCGCGCGGTGCCACCATCCACACGGCGCCCGACCGGCCATGAACCGGATGCTGCCGTCGCTGCATCGCCTGTGGGCGACCGCGGTGCTGCTGCTCGCCGCGCTGCTTCATCCGGTCGCCGCGGCGGCTGACGAGCCGATGCGCGAGGACTGGTCCTCACGCGCCGATGCGGTGTTCAACCGCGTGATTCCCACCGCGCTGTCGGTCACCACGATGGCGCAGGACCGCAGCGGCTGGGTCTGGCTGGGCACGCAGAGCGGCCTCGGCCGCTGGGATGGCCAGCGCCTGCGTCTGTACACCGCCGACCTGATGCGCACCGGCGTGCTGCCCGACAGCTACGTGCTGGCATTGCATGTCGATGCGGACGGCACGCTGTGGGTGGGCACCAGCTCGGGCGGCCTCGCGCGCTACGACGCGGCCGGCGATCGTTTCAGCTCGCCGCTGGCTGCCGGCCAGGCGCTCAGCCGCGACAGCGTGCATGCGCTGCTGGCCGAGGGCAGCGGGCGGCTGTGGATCGGCACCGGCGCCGGCCTGGACCTGCTGGACACCGCCACCGGGCGCCTGCAACCGCACGCACAAGGGGCCGCCCTGCTGGGCCTGCCGGGCCGCGCGGTGCATGCGCTGCTGCGCAGCGGCGACGGCAGCCTGTGGGTCGGCACCGACCAGGGTCTGTACCGGCAGGCGCAGGCCGGCGCGCACTTCGAGCCGGTGGCACTGCCCACGGCCGAAGGGGCGTCACCGCACGTCGCCCAACTGCTGCAGGACGCGCGGCAGCGGATCTGGATCGGCACCCGCTCGCACGGCGCCTTCCTGGCCGCCGCCGGCACGGCCATGGCCCGGCCGCTGCACCAGCTGCTGGCAACGCCAGCGCCAAGCCTGGCGGACGCAGCGATCCGCGCGATGCTCGAAGCGCGGCCGGACGAGCTGTGGCTCGGCACGGATGGCGAGGGCATTCTGCGCATCGACACCCGCCGGATGACGCTGCAGCGCATCCACCACCAGGCGCGTGCGCCGGCCAGCCTGCCCGACGATGACATCTTCGCGTTGATGCGCGACCGCGACGGCCTGGTCTGGGTGGCCTCCGACACCGGCGTCAGCCACCATGCGGTCGACCAGCGCCTGGTCAGCACCTGGTTCGGCGGCAGCGGCGAGCCGCGCTCGCTGAGCCATCCCAACGTACCGGCCCTGCTGGCGCTGCCGGACGGCCGGGTCTGGCTTGCCACCGGCGATGGCGGGGTCGACATCGTGCAGGCGCAGGAGGGTCGCGTCGCGCGGATCGGTGTCGATGCGGCCACGCCGCTCCACGCGCTGCCGCCCGGCCGCGTGCTGTGCATGCTGCGCGAGCCGGCCGGCACCGTGTTGCTGGGCACCCAGCGCGGCCTCTACCGTGCCGACGCCGCCGGCCGCCACGTGCGGCGCCTGGCCGTGCCGGACCGCGCACCGACCGACTCGGTGTGGGCGCTGGCCTGGCACGAAGGGCGGCTGTGGCTCGGCGGCCTCGACGGGCTGTGGACGCTGCAGCCACAGCCCGACGGCACGCTGCGCGTCGCGGGGCATGCCGCCGACACGCTCGACGAACGGCGCATCACCGCGCTGCTGCCCGCGGCCGGCGGCGTGCTGTGGGTGGGCACGCGCAGCGGGCTGCGCCGCCTGGACACCGCCAGCGGCGCCATCACCCGGCCCGCGCAGGACGAGGCGGGGCGCATCGGTCTGCCGCGCGGCTACATCGCCTCGATGCTGATCGACACGCGCGGCCGGCTCTGGGTGGCGGCGTTCGGGGCCGGCGTGCGGGTGCTCGACGCGCCCTCGGCCGGAACCACGCCGCCAGTGCATCGCATCAGCCTGGCCGAAGGCCTGCCGCACAACGGCGTCAATGCCATCCTGGCCGACGCGGCAGGCCACGTCTGGGCCAGCACCGACGGCGGCCTGGCCCGCATCGACCGTGACAGCCTTGCGGTGCGCAGCTTCGGCACGGCCGAAGGCGTGGGCGTGCCGAACTTCTGGACCGGTGCCGGCACGGCCAGCAGCGGCGGTGCGCTGCTGTTCGGCGGCGCCGGCGGGCTCATCATCGTCCAGCCGTGGCAGCTCGGCGCGCCGGCCGGGCCACCTCGGCTGGCGGTGAGCGAGCTGCGGCTGGGCGGCCTGCCGCCGCAAGGCACCTACCTCCCGAATGACGCGTCCAGCACACTGCAGGTGCCGCCGGACCAGCGCCACCTGCTGGTGGAGTTCGCGGTGCTGGACTACGCCGCGCCGGCGCGCAACCGCTACCAGTACCGGTTGCGTGGCGTGGACACCGGGTGGGTGGACAGCGACGCCACGCGGCGCGTCGCCAGCTACAGCCACCTGCCGCCGGGTGAGCATGTGCTCGAGCTGCGCGGCGCGCGGCCGCAAGGGCCCTGGTCCGAACCGCTGACGCTGCGGCTGCAGGTGCTGCCACGCTGGCACGAGACGCGCTGGCTCCAGCTGCTGCTGACCGGCGCCGCGCTGGCGCTGCTGGTGGCGCTGGTGCAGGGGCGCCTGCTGCTGCTGCGCCGGCGCCAGCGCGTGCTGGAGGCCCTGGTGGCCGAACGCACCACCGCGCTCGAGCAGCGCACGGTCGAGCTGCAAGGCAGCCGCAGCGAGATGGAGCGGCTGGCCTACCACGACGGCCTGACCGGCCTGCCCAACCGCCGCTGCTTCCACGACGCGTTGCAACGCCTGGTGGCCCAGTCGCAGCGCGGCGGACCGGGCTTCTTCCTGCTGCTGATCGACCTCGACCACTTCAAGCAGGTCAACGACGCCCATGGCCACGCCACCGGCGACGCCGTGCTGGTGGCCGTGGCCACCTGCCTGCAGGCCGCGCTGCGCGAAGGCGATCTGGTCGCGCGGCTGGGCGGCGATGAGTTCGCCGCGCTGCTGCCGGCCACCGGCGACGATCCGGCCACCGCAGCGGCGGCCGCGGCGGGCCGCATCTTCGATCGGCTGGCCACCCACGCAGCGCCGCCCGGCCTGCCGTCGCTGCCCGGCGCCAGCATCGGCGCGGCCGCCTTCCCGGCCGATGCCACGGACGCCGATGCGCTGTACCGCGCCGCCGACGCGGCCCTCTATCGCGCCAAGAACGCGGGCCGGAACCAGTTCCACCACGACCCGGCCAGCGAAGTGCCAAGCGCGTCACGCATCGTCGTCAAACCAAAGTCACCCGCCCCCCAGGACTAGGGAACACGAAGCGCGAGCGGATTCCTACAGTCGGCGGCATCCAACTTTGCAAGGACATGCCGTCATGAAAACCTGGAAGTCGCTGCTGGCACTGGCCGGCCTGCTCAGCAGCCTGTGCACCCCGGCGCTGGCCGGACCCACGCTGCTGGTCAACGGCAGTTTCGAAGCCGATGCCGTGCTGCCGATGGGCACCTGGAACGTGTTCACCAACCTCAGCGGCTGGCAGGGCGACCCCAGCCCGTCCTCCGGCATCGAACTGCGGCGGCAGAACGCCGGCACCGCGCAGGACGGCGAGTACTTCGTCGAGCTGGACACGTGGCACAACAGCTGGATGCAGCAGCAGGTGGCCACCACCGCGGGCCAGCACTACACGCTGAGCTGGTGGTACTCGCCGCGTGCCGGCGTGGGCGCCGCGTCGAACCCGGTCGAGGTGTACTGGAACAACGCGCTGGTGGCCAGCAACGGCGGCAGCGGCGTCGGCTTCGGCGACCACCAGTGGCAGCTGTTCACGGTGGATGTGGTCGGCAGCGGCGCGCTCGACACGCTGAAGTTCATGGCCGCCGGCACCTCGGACGGCTACGGCGGCTCGCTCGACAACATCGCGCTGCAGGCGGTGCCCGAGCCGCAGAGCCTGGCGCTGGTGCTGGCCGCGCTGACCCTGCTGGGCGCCACGGCGCTGCGCCGCGACGGCAGGCGCTGACGCACAATGCAGGGCCCTTCCCGCCACGCCTTTTGCCGCCCATGAAATCCGCCCTGCTGGTGATCGATGTCCAGGCCGCCCTGTTCGACAGCAACCCGCCGCCGGCCGACGGCGCGGCGGTGATCGCGCGCATCAATGCGCTGGCCGAGCGCGCCCGCGCCGCGCGGGTGCCGGTGGTCTACATCCAGCACGAGCGCGACGGCACGCCGCTGGCCCATGGCAGCCCCGGCTGGGCGCTGGCGCCCGGCCTGCAGCCGGCCGAGGCCGATGTCCGCGTGCGCAAGAGCACGCCCGATTCGTTCCTGAACACCCGGCTCGAGCCGCTGCTGCAGGAACTGGACATCCAACACCTCGTGATCTGCGGCTATGCCAGCGAGTTCTGCGTCGACACCACCACGCGGCGCGCGCTCGGCCTGGGCTATGCCGTGACGCTGGCGGCCGATGCGCACACCACGCACGACAAGCCGCATGCCAGCGGCGAGCAGATCCGTGCGCACGAGAACGCCACCTTGCCCAACCTCACCAGCTTCGGGCCGCAGGCGCGGGCCGTGCCGGCCGCTCAGATCACGTTCTAGCACGCCCGTGGTCGCAGAGGCGATCGCCCCCCGCACCGAGTACGCGCGCCGCATGCAGCGCGTGCTCGACCACATCGACACGCACCTGGCCGAGGCGCTGGAGCTCAAGGCGCTGGCCGCGGTGGCGCACTTCTCGCCGTTCCACTTCCACCGCGTGTTCGCCGGCTGGATGGGCGAGACGCTGGGCGACTACCTGCGCCGCCGCCGGCTGGAGCGCGCGGCCTGGCTGCTGCGCCACCACCCCGCGGTGCCCGTGCTGAACGTGGCCCTCGAGGTCGGCTTCGGCTCCGGCGAGGCCTTCGCGCGCGCCTTCAAACTGCGCTACGGCGCCGCGCCCAGCGCCTGGCGCCAGCGCCGCAATCCCGATCAGGCCGATCGCAATCTCGATCAGGCCTGGCGCGGCCCGGCCCTGCAGCATGACGGCATCGACCCCCCGATGAAGGATGCCCCGATGCTGAACGTTGAACTGCATGAACTGCCGCCGGTGCGCGTGGCCGCGCTGCGCCATGTCGGACCCTACGGCTCGCCGATCGGCGAGTTCTGGGCCCGGCGCTTCGTGCCCTGGGCGCGCGACCAGCAGCTGCCCATCGCCACCCGCTACGGCCTGTCCTACGACGATCCGCTGGACACGCCGCCCAGCCAGTGCCGCTACGACGCCGCGATGGAGGTGCCGGCCGACTACCAGCCGCACGGCGGCGCGCAGATGCTCGACCTGCCGGGCGGGCTGTACGCGGTGGCGCACTTCCACGGCGCCTCAGCCGACATCGAGCGGGCCTGGCCCTGGCTCTTCAAGGAATGGCTGCCCAACAGCGGCTACCAGATCGACGACCGCCCCTGCTTCGAACGCCAGGGCTGCAACGACGTCGGCGGCGGGCCCGGCCTGCCGTTCAGCTGCGACATCTGCATCCCGGTGCGGCCGCTTTGAAGCGCCGGCATCTGATCACCGGGGCCGCGGTGCTGGCCTCGGGCCTGATGCTGGCCGGCTGCGTCGGGCTGCAGCCCCTGTGGTGGCTGGCGTGGATCGCGCCGGTGCCGCTGCTGTGGGCCGCGGCGCGCAGCGGCACGCGGGCGGCCTTCGCCATCGGCACGCTCGCCGCGCTGCTCGGGCAGTTGGTCAATGCCGGCTACCTGCTCGAACTCTCCGGGCCGGTGATGCTGCCGCTGCTGCTGCTGGCCCCCGCGCTGGGCTGGGGCCTGCTGGCTGCGCTGTGGCAGCGCTGGTGCGCCCGCGCGCCGGCCTGGAGCTGGCCCTGGGCCTGGGCGCTGCTGGGCCCGGCCTGGGGCGTGCTGGTGCTGCAGGCCTCGCCACACGGCCTGTGGGGCAGCCTGGCGGCGACGCAGGTCGAGGCGCTGCCGGTGATCCAGATCGCCAGCGTGCTCGGGCCGCTGGGCATCGTCGCGCTGCTGGGGCTGGGCGCCGGCAGCCTGGCCACGCTGGCGCTGCGCTGGCCGCAGCGGCCGTGGGCTGCGCTGGCCGCCCCGCTGGCCACGCTGGCGCTGGTGCTGGGCTGGGGCCAATGGCGCAGCACGCAATCCATCGAAGGCCGCCCGCTCACCGTCGGTCTCGCGGCCGTGGACACCCTGCTGCTGCCCGACATGCCGCCCGAGCGCGCGCACGCGGTCTGGCAGGCTTACGACGGCGCCACGCGCGCACTGGCCGCCCAGGGGGCGCGGTTGGTCGTGCTGCCGGAGAAGATCGAACCGCTGCCGCGCTCGCGCGAGCCGGCCCGCCGCACGGCGCTGGCGCTGGCCGCGCAGGCCGCCGGCAGCGCGCAGGTGGTCGGCGTCACGGTCACCGATGGCGAGGGCCGGCGCCTCAATCGCGCCTGGCTGCTGCCGGCCGATGACGCGCCTTTGGTCAGTTATGACAAGCAGCACCTGGTACCCGGCTGGGAATCGGCCTTCGCCACCGGCCACGCGCTGCAGCGCTTCTCGCTCGGTGGCCACACGCTGGGCCTGGCGATCTGCAAGGACATGGACTTCCCGGCGCTGGCGCGCGACTACAGCCGCGCCGGCGTGGCCGCCCTCGCGGTGCCGGCCTGGGACTTCGGCCGCGACGGCTGGCTGCATGCCCGCATGGCCGTGCTCGCCGGCGTGGAAGGCGGCTTCGCGGTGATCCGCAGTGCACGCCAGGGGCTGCTGACGGTGAGCGACCGCCATGGCCGCGTGATCGCCGAAACCCGCAGCGCCGGCGGCGGCGGCGGCGCCCGGCTGCTGGCCACGCTGCCGCTGGCCACGCCCGAAGCCACGGTCTATGCGCGCATCGGCGATGCTTTCGGCTGGCTGTGCCTGGTGCTCGTGCTGGCCGCCGCAGCAGCGCGCCGGAGCGAGGACGTTGTGATCGCGCCACCTGCAGGTTGCGGGGTTCACACTGCTCGAAGACACTGAGTCCCGATCGCTATCACAACAGATCCTGGGAGGGACTCATGCGATGGAATGGCAAGCTCGGCCTGTTGGCCGTGGCGTTGACTGGCCTTCTGGCGTCGTGCGGCGGGGGCGGCGACGCCGACCCGCCTGCCACCATCACGGCCCATGGCGATGCTGTCGAACTGGCCTGGAACAGCCCGGTGACGGTGGATGTGCTGGCCAACGATGCGGTGAGCCGCGGCGCGGCCGAAATCGCCTCGATCACCAGTCCACCCGCCCATGGCACCGCTGTCGTTTCGGCCGGCAAGGTGGTGTACACACCGGCCGCTGGCTACCTCGGCGAGGACGGCTTCTCGTATTCGGCCCGCGCCGCGGAAGGCGGCGCGCTGTCGAGCGCCGAGGTCAAGCTCACGATCAGCGCTTCGCTGAAGCTCGAGGGCCGCGTGGCCCCGCCGGCCCTGGCGGGGGCGAGCATCGTCATCACCGCGGGTGACCACAGCATCCAGGCCAACGCCGATGCGAATGGCGCCTTCACGGCGGCGCTGGCAAGCAGCCATCCGGCCGACATGATCAGGATCACGGCGACCGGTGCCGGTGCCAAGACCAAGGTCAAGGTCATCAGCCTGGTGGGCGAATTCGGCACCTTGGCGCGGCGGGCCGACAGCCGCGCATCGGTGTCGGCCGATCGCGTGCCGGCGCTCAATGTCTCTGCGCTGTCATCGGCCGTCGCCGCGCTGGTCATCGAGGCCAACGGCGGCCAGCCGCCGGCCACCGAGGCCGCGCTGCAGTCGCTGACCGTCGGCCTGCCGCCGCAACGGGTCATCGACCTGGCCACGGTGCTCTCGATGGTCGCGGACGGCACCGTGGCGCTGCCCGAGGCAGCCGCCGACACGCTGGCCCTGATCCAGCAGCCGGCCACGCCGGCGTACAAGGCCCTGGTCCGGACCGAGGCCGATTCGGCCGATTTCCACTGGAACCGCTACATGGCCGCCCGCCAGGCCGTGACCTCGAGTGCGGTGGCCTCCGCCGCCCCGGCCATCGCCGGCTCGGCGCCAGAAGATCGCGCCTACGTCGCCGCGTTTCGCGCCGCCAGCCCACCGGGCGCGATGTTCGTGAGCTATCGCCCCGACGGCACGGCCACGATCGCCACCTCCACCGGCGCGCGCACGGCCACCTGGAAGCGGGCGGACGGCACCCTTCGCATCACGCTCGACGCGGTGCTGCCGCTGGCCTGGTACGACGTGGACCCGAACACCCTGGAGACCCTCCATTACCGCGACGACATCACCGGCTACGCGGTGCGGCAGTTTGCCGGCGATGCCCGGTCCGGCATGGCGGTGATCAACGCCATCGGCTCGACGCTGGCGCTGGATGGCCCGGCCGCCGGGACGCGGCAGCCGATCGCTGACAGCGGAACGGTGGCCTCGGTGATCGATCCATCGCTGGCCCCGGCGTGGGCCGCGAGCGACTTCGCCGTCGGCAGCCGCTGGGCCGGCGTTGTGCTCGATGCCGACTTCCTGAACTACGCAACGGCCGCCGATACCTTGGAAATCACCGGCGCCACGACGGCCCGCTATGCGCGCACCGGCGGCCAGCTCGAGTGGTCGCTGTCGAACGGCTGGCTGCGGCTGGCCCAGGGCTCGGTCGATCGCCGCTACCTGCGCCTTTCGCGCAACGCGACGAGCGGCGAAGAGCACTGGCTGGTGGCGGACTTCGAAGGCGGCAAGATCCTGCGCGCCAGCGAAGCCCTGGTGATCAAGGCAACGGCGCAGAAGTTCGTCCCGCAACCCGAGCTGTTCCGCCGCTGGCAGCCCGGTACCGATGATCTCGGCGCGCCCTGGGTCAACTACTTCTTCGACATCAGGGCCGACGGCAAGGCCCGCTTCATCAACGCGGTGGCCTACGGCGACGAGTGGGCCTACAACGGCAACTGGACCCTCGATGGCGATGGCACGCTCGGCATGACCCTGTACAACAACTCCGGCAGGGTCTACAACACGCGCTCGTGGTCGCTGGTCGCGCGCACGGCCAGCCAGTTCTACGTGATGGAGCGCGTTCAATACGCCAGCGGCGAAACCTGGCGCTTGAACGTCTATACCGATGCCGGCCCGGCAGCGCCCTGACAATCCGATCCTTGCCACCGCGGACGCCCAGCCATGCACATCGCCCCCGAACACCTGGTGACCGACGTCGCCCAGCTCGCAGCGCTGTACGGCCAGCCCGGTGAAGCTTCCGTGCTGAAGGAAGTGCCGGTCGTGCACCCGGCCTACCGCCGGCTGATCGAAGCCGCGCCGTTCGCCGCGCTGGCCACGGTCGGGCCGCAGGGGATGGACGTGTCGCCGCGCGGCGACCCCGCCGGCTTCGTGGTGGTGGAAGACGAGCGCACCTTGCTGCTGCCGGACCGGCGCGGCAACAACCGCATCGACAGCCTGCGCAACATCCTGGCCGACGACCGCGTCGCGCTGCTGTTCCTGGTGCCGGCGATGAACGAGACGCTGCGCGTCAACGGCCGCGCGCGCATCAGCCTGGACCCGGCCCTGTGCGCGCGCTTCGCGGTCGACGGCAAGCCCGCGCGCAGCGTGCTCGTGATCGCGGTGGAGACGGTGTTCTTCCAGTGCTCGCGCGCGCTGTTGCGCGCGCGCCTGTGGCAGCCCGAGACCTGGAGCCCACGCAGCGCGCTGCCCAGCACCGGCCAGCTGCTGCAGGCGGTGAGCCGCGAGCGGATCGACGGCGCGGCCTACGACCGCGATCTGCCGGCGCGGGTGGCCAGCACGCTGTACTGACTCAGGTTCCGGCGGGCAGGTACTCGAGCCCGGTGTCGGCCAGCCCGGCCAGGTGGATGTTGTTGGCGTTCAGGTCGATCTCGCAGGCCAGCATCGCCAGCGTGGCCTGGGTGTACTGGCCGTGCGTGATCATCGAGACGAAGCTGTCGCGCGTGGCCGCGTCGGGTGCCACGCCGACGACGTTCTTGTAGACCTGGGTCACGAACGAGGTGTTCAGGTGCGATCCGGCCAGCGCCGCGAAGTCGCTGCTGTTGACCGCCGCGGCCACCGCGTCGGCATAGCTCATGCCGGCATCCAGCTTGGCCAGCCAGCTGCCGACGAACTTCTCGTCGGCCAGCCGCGCCGGGCCGAACACGGCACCGATCAGCTTGGCCACCACGCCGGCGTTGCCGCTCACATCGAGCGCTAGCGACACATCGCTGAACTGCAGCCGCTCCATGTCGCTGAGCTCGTCGACCTCGCCGGTCGCCACCGTGGTCACCGTGTAGTGCCCGGCGGCGCCGGACAGGCGCGCCAGCTTGGCGCCCGCGCGCGAAAGGTTGAACACCGCGAAGTCGATGCCGGTGCTGCCGGAGAGGAAGTCGTTGCCCAGCCCGCCTTCGAGCCGGTCGCCGCCGGCGCCGCCCAGCAGCGTGTCGTCGCCGCCCATGCCGCGCAGCGTGGAGCCGCTGTCGCTGGCGATCAGCGTGTCATCGCCGTCGCCGCCGATCGCGGTGCCCACGCGCACGCCCGGCGCGATGGTCAGGTTCGCGCCGTTCAGCACGCTGGCGGTGCGGCCGCTCAGGTCGATGCGGTTGTCCAGCCCCAGCGCGGCGGCGTTGAGCGTGTTGTTGCCGCCGTCACTGTCGCGCAGCACCGCGCGCGTGGGGTCGGCGGCCACGATGTCCGGGTACTCGTTGGTGTAGACATAGGTGTCGTCGGCCGATGCCGCGCGCCCGACGATGTTCATGCGCCAGTCGATCAGCGTGCCCACGTCGCCGGCCTGGTTGTCGTAGACGCCCAGCATCCACAGGCCCTGCGCGTTCTCGCCCCAGTCGAGCACGGTGTCGAAGGTGAAGTGGATGTCGTCCTGCGACGAGCCATAGGAGCTCAGCGCACCGGCCGAAGGCCGCCACAGCAGGAAGCTGGTGGTGCCCGAGGGCGAGGTCAGCAGGATCGACAGGTCGCCGACGAAGGAATGCTTGATGTTGATCGCGACATCGACGCGCTCGACCACCATCGCGTCGGTCACCGTGATGGCGCTGTGCACGCCGCCGGTGCCGCCGTCGTCGGGGATCGCGGCATTGACCGCGCGGCTGACCGAGATCTCCTTCGCATTGGCCGCCGTCAGCGCCGGCTCCTGCCACGCGGCCGCCAGCCGCACCGCCGCCAGCGCGTCCACCTGGCCGAAGCCGGCGGCGTGGATCAGGCCGTTGTAGTGCAGGCCGCCGCCGTTCCAGTTGCTGGCGCCGTTGGTGTCCCACTCGCCGACATCGATGTCGGTCTGGCGCGCGGTGTAGGCCAGGATCTGCTGCACGTCGCGGTAGCCCAGCCGGGGGTTGGCCTGCAGCATCATCGCGACGATGCCCGAGACGATGGGCGCCGAGAACGAGGTGCCGTCGACGTAGGCGAAGTCGCCGCTCGAAGCGCCGGCACTGCCGACGCGGTCGGTGGTCAGGATGCTGTCGAAGCTGCGGTCGCCGCCACCGCCGGGGGCCGAGACCAGGATCGACGCGCCGGTGGTCGAGAAGGTGGACGCGTGGCCGTGGTAATCGGTGGCACCGACGGTGACGACGTAGCGGCTGTTCTGGAAGTTGTGCAGGTTGGTGTCGTCGCCGTAGTCATAGCCGTTGCCGGCCGACTGCACGACGATCGTGCCCAGCCCGCCGCGGCCGTTGCTCACCAGGTCCTTCAGCGCCGCGAAGGCCGGGGCGTAGGCCGGGTCGTTGGCGTTGTCCAGGAAGGCCCAGTTGGTGCCGCTGGCCAGCAGGTTGCCGAAGCCCCAGGAGTTGTTCAGCACGTCCAGCGTCTTCGCATAGGTGAAGGCGTTGGCGATCTCCTTCAGGTACTGCGCGTTCAGCACCAGCGGCGAGTAGATGGGCACGATCTGCGCGTCGTAGGCCACGCCGACGGTGCCGTGACCATCGCGCGCCGAGGCAATCACGCCGGCCACCCAGGTACCGTGCTTGTCGTCGCCGGTCTGCGGCGTGCCGCCGGGCGAGAGGCTGGCCGCATTGCGGCCCAGCGCGAGGTTGGTGTTGGGCTTCAGGTCGCCATGGCTGGCGTCCACGCCCTGGTCGAACACGCCCACCTTCACGCCCTTGCCGGTGGCCAGCTGCCAGGCCCAGTCGGCGCGCACGGTGTGCAGGTACCACTGGAAGCCCAGCTGGTCATCGGTGGGCAGCTTCAGCGATGCGGGCGCATCGTCGTCGTTGATGTAGCCGTAGGCCATGGCGCCCGCCTGCGCATTGATCGCGCCGCTGAGCTGCAGGCCGAACACGCGGTGCGACTCGAAATCGGTGTTGCCGTACACCGTCACCGGCACCTGCACGCTGGTCTGCCCGGCCGGGATCGTGATCGTGCGGTGCACGCCCTGGTAGTCCCAGCCGGCGACCGCTGTGTAGTCGACGCTGTCGACCTTCACCGTCACGTCGAACGGCGAGGCCACCGAGAGCTTGAGCACGAAGTTCACCGTGCTGGTGCTGGCCGACCCCTCGAAGAAGGCCTTGCTGTCGATGCTGGCGATCGGCACCTCGTTGACCTGCACCGCATAGGCGCCGGCGTCGGTGAAGCTCCTGCCCGACACCTCGAGGTAGTAGGTGCCGCTGCGCGTGGCCGTGAAGGTGAAGCCGCCGGCGCCGTAGCTGCCGGTGGCCAGCGCATCGGGGTCGAACAGTTTCAGGTAGGCGCGATCCCCCAGCGTGCCGGTGGACTGGAAGGCGTAGGCCTTGCCCGCCACCAGCGACACGCGGTGCCAGTCGGCATCCGAGGCGGTCTCGAGCACGCCGTTGCGCGCCTGCCCCAGTTGCAGCTGGCTGGTGGTGGTGGTGGTGCCGCTGAAGTCGTCGCTCACGTTCGAGCTCAGGTTCACCGTGTACAGGCCGCGGTTGTTGGCGCTGGTCCAGTACGACTCGGCATCCAGGTAGTACAGGCCGCTGCTGGCCGGCGTGAAGGTGATGGTCTCGGCCACGCCGGTGCCGGCGCGGTTGGCGAATTGCAGCTGGGTGCCGGCGCTGTTGCGCAGCACCAGGTAGCTGTCCAGATCGCGGCCGTACATCTGGAAGGTGTAGGTCACGCCGGCCAGCAGGTAGGTGGCGTACCAGTCGCTGTCGTTGTAGGGATTGATGTTGCCCGAGACCTGGCCACTCACATTGGCCCAGCCGTAGGTGCTGCTGTTGCCGGCGACATCGCCGCTGCCTTCGGATATCGACATGTTCCCGCTCCCTCCCCGGCGGCGCGACATTCGCGCCGCTGCCCGCACTTGTAGTCAAGACCGGCCGGCTTGTACTCCGCATTTCGCAGGATGCGCCATCCCGAACATCCTGCGTGCGAAGGACGGCGCCGAGTCTTGACACCGCGCAAGCCCCGCCGGCGCAGCGCTGGCTAGAGTGCGGCAGTAGCTTTATCAAGGCCCCGCGCATGACCACGCCCACCCTGGCGCAGCAGCTGCTGCTAGCACTCAAAGAACGCGGTGCCACGGAAGTCTTCGGCATCCCCGGCGACTTCGCGCTGCCGCTGTTCCGCGAGATCGAGCGCTGCGGCACGCTGCCGCTGTACACGCTGTCGCACGAGCCCGGCGTCGGCTTCGCCGCCGATGCCAGCGCGCGCCTGCGCGGCGGGCTGGGCGTGGCCGCCGTCACCTACGGCGCCGGTGCGTTCAACCTGCTCAACGCGGTGGCCGGCGCCTATGCCGAGCGGGTGCCGCTGGTGGTGCTGTCGGGCGCACCGGCGGCGCACGAGGCCGCCAGCGGCTACCTGCTGCACCACCAGGTGAAGACGCTCGATTCGCAGTGGCGCGTGTTCCGCGAAGTGACGGTGGACGCTGCCCGCCTGGACGACGCGCGCCAGGCACCGCAGGCCATCGCCCGCGTGCTCGACGCCGCGCTCGAAGCCTCGCGTCCGGTGTACCTGGAGATCCCGCGCGACATGCCGGCGCGGCCCTGCGAAGCGGTGCCGCGCACGCCCGCCGCGCAGCCCGATCCTGACGCGCTGGCCGCCTGTGCCGACGAGCTGCTGCAGCGCCTGCGCGGCGCGCAGCGGCCGCTGCTGATGGTGGGCGTGGAAGTGCGGCGCTACGGGCTCGAGGCCAAGGTGGCCGAACTTGCGCGCCGCCTGGCGCTGCCGGTGGTCACCAGCTTCATGGGCCGCGGCCTGCTGAGCGACGCGGCCACGCCACCGCTGGGCACCTACCTCGGACTGGCCGGCGACGCCGCGATCAGCGCGCATGTCGAACAGTCCGACGGGCTGTTGCTGCTGGGCGTGATCGTCTCGGACACCAATTTCGCGGTATCGGCCCGCCGCATCGACCTGCGCCATGCGATCCAGGCGCTCGATGGCCAGGTGGTGATGGGCCACCATGTCTACCCCGCGCTGCCGCTGGCCGCGCTGGTGGATGCGCTGCTCGAACGCGTGGCCGCGCCGCGCGGCGCGGCGGCGGCCAAGCCCGCGCCCGCCCCGGCCGCGCAACGCCCGGCCGACACCTTGCCGGCCGACGCCACGCCGGTCACGCCCTCCGGCATTGCCGGGGCGGTGAATGCACTGATGCGCCGCCACGGCGTGATGCCGCTGGCCTGCGATGTCGGCGACTGCCTGTTCACCGCAATGGACATCGCCCAGGCGCCGCTGCTGGCGCCGGGCTACTACGCCGGCATGGGCTATGCCGTGCCGGCCGCGCTGGGCATGCAGGCCGCGGGGGGCCAACGGCCCATCGTGCTGGTGGGCGATGGTGCGTTCCAGATGACCGGCTGGGAGCTGGGCAACGCGCGCCGGCATGGCTGGGACCCGATCGTGCTGGTGCTCAACAACGCCAGCTGGCAGATGCTGCGCGCCTTCGAGCCCGAGGGCCGCTACAACGACCTGGGGCTGTGGGACTTCGCGTCGATGGCCGCCGGCATGGGCGGTGACGGCCACACCGTGCACACCCAGGCCGAGCTGCAGGCTGCGCTGGAACGGGCCTGGGCCACGCGCGGACGCTTCCAGTTGCTGGACATCCGGCTGAGCCCCGACGCGATGTCGCCCACGCTCGGGCGCTTCGTGCAGGCGGTCAAGCGCCTGTCGGTGCCGGCCTGAGCGCCGCAGGCCCGTCATCCGCTTGACGTTACAGTGCGTTGCGAGCCTGCCGCACTGGGCGGCCGGCCGCGCCCCTTGTCGCCTGCACCGGCCACCATGGACCCGGCATCGCCCCGCCAGCCCTACCACGACGAGCTGTTGTACCGCCTGCTGCAGGACTGCTTCGCCGGCATCGACGACGACGCGATCGCACTGCTGTGGAACCACCTCGAATGGCTGGAGATCCACGGCGGCCAGACGCTGATCGAGCAGGGCCAGCCCGGCGACGCGATGTACCTGCTGGTCAGCGGCCGGCTGCGCGTCTACACCCGCGACGAGGCCAGCGGCGGCCAGCGCCTCATCGGCGAGATCAGCCGCGGCCAGATCGTCGGCGAGATGAGCCTGTTCACCGACGAGCCGCGCATGGCCAGCGTGCTGGCGATCCGCGACTCGGTGCTGGTCAGGCTGGCCAAGACCGCCTTCGACCTGCTGCTGGCCAGCAATGCCGCGATGTCGCGGGCGCTCACCCGGCAGATCATCCACCGGCTGAAGGCGCCGCCTTCGTCGATGGTCTACGCGCGGCCCAGCACCATCGGCCTGCTGCCGGTGAGCGCAGGCGTCGACCTGAAGACCTTCGCCGACCAGCTGGCGCAGCAGCTGGCCCTGACCGGCGGCCGCGTCGAGGTGATCGATTCCGAGACGGTCGAGCGCGAGCTCAATTCGCCAGAGGCCACGCTGGGCCCGCAGGCGCTGGCCGACATCAACCGCCGCATCGCGATGCTGCTCGACCGCATCGAATCGCGTGCCGAATTCGTGCTGATGCTGGCCGACAACGGCCCTACCGCCTGGACCGCGCGCTGCTGCCGCGATGCCGACGAACTGCTGCTGCTGGCCGATGCCAGCCAGCCGCCGGTGCTGCACCCCACCGAGAAGGTATGCCTGCAGAACCGTTCAGCCACCACCGAGGCGGCCGAGATCCTGGTGCTGCTGCATGCCGAGGACACGCCCGCGCCGCGCGGCACGCGCGCCTGGCTCGACCGGCGCCCGCTGGCCGAGCACCTGCACATCCGCCCGAGCCTGCCGCGCGACCTGGGTCGGCTGGCGCGATTCCTCAGCCGCACCGCCACCGGCCTGGTGCTGGCCGGCGGCGGCGCGCGCGGGCTGGCGCACCTGGGCGTGGTGCGGGCGCTGCAGGAGCATGGCGTGGCGATCGACTGCGTCGGCGGCACCAGCATCGGCGCGGTGATGGCCACCTACGTGGCGTCCGACCGGCCCTGGGGCGAAGTGATGGACAACGCGCGCCGCGCCTTCAGCACCAACCCCACCGGCGACTTCAACCCGGTCCCCTGGCTGTCGATCTTCCGCGGCCGGCGGCTGCGCCGCATCCTGGCCGATGCGGTGCACGCGCTGCTGGGCTTCGACGCCGACCTCGAGGACCTGTGGAAGACCAGCTTCTGCATCGCCACCAACTACAGCCAGGCGCGCGAGCAGGTGCTGCGCCGCGGCCGGCTGGTGAAGATGCTGCTGGCCAGCATCTCGATTCCCGGCGCCTTGCCGCCGGTGCTGCACGAAGGCGAGCTGCTGTGCGACGGCGGCAGCTTCAACAACTTCCCGGTCGACGTGATGCGCGCGCAGCGCGGCATCGGCACGGTGATCGGCATCGACCTGGACTTCCGCCAGCCGCTGAAGGTGGACCTCGACGAGGTGCCCAGCGGGCTGGCGCTGTTCCTCGACCAGTGGCGGCCGCTGCGCAAGCGGCGCTACCGGCTGCCCTCGCTGCCGGCCTACCTGATGACGGTGATGGTGCTGTACAGCATCTCGCGCAGCCGCCGCTCACGCGCGCTGACCGACCTGTACTTCAACCCGCCGCTCGATCGGGTGGGCCTGCTGCACTGGCACCGTTTCGACCGCATCGTGCAGCGCGGCTACGACCACGCGGTGAGCGTGCTGGCCGAGCGCAGCCAGAACATCCTGCTCTGACCTGGCGGCCGGGGGGCCGCTGGGCTCAGGCCGCCAGCGCGACCGCCGGCCGGGCCAGCCACTGCATGGCGTGCTCGCCCTGCTCGATCACCAGTGTCTCGATCGGGCCAAACACCTGGGCCAGCTCGGCGCTGGTGCAGGTGGGCAGGTAGGCCCGCAGCACGCGCGGATCGAAAAAGCGGAACATCAACCGGCGGCCAGCCTCGTCTCGCACGCGCAGCAGGCCGCGCAGGTGGCGGCGCAGCCGGGGCAGCGTGACGTCGGGCGGCGCGATGGTCAGCACGCCCCAGGCCCGGCCCCAGCCCTGCTCGAAGAACTGACGCGTGAAAGGCGCGTCCGGCGCCAGGTGCACCAGGTGCGGCGCGGCGGCGCGCACGGCAGGCGCCAGCGCACCGGCGAACAGGCAGCAGTGTTCGAGCCCGGTGTGCTGCAGCAGCGGAAAGATGCGCTCGTCGCGGGCGGCGTCGACGATCGCATGCACCTGGTCGTCTTGCGGCCGGTCGCCGTGCGGCCACAGGCGGCGCGCCCAGTCGTCGTAGCCGGCGGCCGCCTGCGGGGTGGGCCTCACGCGACGAGCTCCGCCTCGTGCCGCCGGCGCGCGCATTCCTCGCAGAACGGCAGGCCGTGCCGCGCAGCGGCGCGCAGGGCCGCCGCCTGGCGCTCGGGGTCGATATGGTCCAGCGGGTCGATCCAGGGCCGCGCCGCCGGCGCCGGCTGCTCGGGCGGCGGCGCGGGCCGCAGCATCGCCGGCGTCAGCAGCGGGCCGCTGCTGCGCTGGCGGCCGTCCTCGAGCAGCGCGCTCGGCAGGTTCAGGCGCGGGCGCGGGGCCTCGAACATCGCCAGGGCACCGCGCAGCAGGCGCTCGGCCACCGCGGCCAGCACCTGGCCATCGGCCAGCCGGTGCACGGCCTGGCCGGCATCGTCGAGCAGCGGGCGCAGCGTGGCCGCGGGACAGGCGCGCAGCAGCCGCTGCGGCTCTTCGTCGAAGCCATGACCTTGCGGCCGCCAGCGCTGCCACTGCCGGTCGGCCCGCTCGCCGCGTTCGGCCGGCGGGCCTGCTTCGGCCAGGCCGGCCCAGCCGGCGCGCAGCGCGTAGTCGCACTCGCCGGCGCTGAAGACGATCCACATGCCCTGCTCCCTGCGCGGGCCTGCACGTCGGGCACCGCTTTGGCCCACCAGTGTAGGCAGCGGCCCGGTGACTTCAATCGCAATATTCCACTGGCTTCAGATTACGCTCACTTGAAGCGCTAGGAAGCCCGTTCAGCGGCAATTCAGCGGCAGCACATCGTTGGGGACGTCGGTGCGGTCCTGCCCCTGCGCCACCATGCGCTCGGGCGCCGTCGCGTGGCCGCAGAGCCAGGTCACCGGCACCACCGGTTGCCCGGGCACCACCGCGGCGCGAAAGCTCAGCGTGCGGCCCTGGAGCTTGGGATGGGCCGTGTTGCCGAACACCATCTGGATCGCGCCCGGCTCCACGCGCACGGCGCGCACGTACTGGTTGACGATCAGCTCGGCCGGCGGCAGCAGCGCGGCGGCATTGTCGGCCGGCCAGTCGGCGCCCAGGCTCCAGGCCAGCGCCAGCGGCTTCTTCGCCACATCGGCCAGCGGCGCCGCCTCGACGATCTGCTTGCGCACCAGGCCGCTGCTCATGTCGGGCAGCGCGATCATCGCGAGGATCGCGATCAGCGCCACCACCACCATCAGCTCGATCAGCGTGAAGCCGCGCTGGGCCGGCGCTGCGGTCGCCTTTCGCGGACGCTTCCTGACCTCGCCGAACAGCGCGTAGAGCTGCTGCGCCGCCGGGGACAAGGACCGGCCCCGACGGCGTATCAGGCCCACCTTGCGGGTGACGACCGGATCGACCAGCGGAACACTGACCAGCAGCGGGTGATCCGGTCCCGGCATGGCCATCGAAGGCACCGCCGCGACGCCAAGCCCCGCCTCGACGAGACCGAGCGTGGTCGTGACGTGCTGCGCTTCGTAGATGGCCTGCGGCCGGTTCGGCAGCCCGGCCAGCGCCTGGTCGAGCAGCACCCTGTTGCCCGAGGTGCGGCCGACCGAGATGAACTCGTACTCGCCCAGCTGCGCCCAGCTCACGCTGCGCGCCTTGGCGAGCGGGTGGTCGCGCCGGCACGCGGCGACGAAGCGCTCCTCCACCAGCGGCGTGAACTCGAGCTCACCTTCCTGCGCGCCGATGAAGTTGAGGCCGAAGTCGGCCTCGCCCCGGGCCACTGCCGCCAGCACCTCGTTCGCGCCGGCGTCGAGCACCTTCACGCGCACCTTCGGCGAGCGCTCGTGGTAGCGGCGGATCACGTCCGAGAGGTAGTAGTAGACGGTCGACGGCACGCAGGCCACCGTCACCTCGCCCATCCGTGTCGCCGCGACGCCGCGGATGCCGAGCAGGGTCGCGTCGAGGTCATCGAGCAGCTCCCGGACCTTGCGCTCGAAATCGCGGCCGACCGCCGTGAGCGTGACGCGCCGTGTCGTGCGTTCCAGCAAGCGCACGCCCAGGGCCTGCTCGAGCTTGTCGATGCGTCGGCTGAACGCCGGCTGCGACAGGTGCACCGACTCGGCCGCCTTGCGGAAATTGCTCAGTTCGGCCACTGCACGGAAAGCCAGCAGGTCGTTCAGGTCGAAGTTGATGGCCACGAGTCGCCTTTCGATTGATGCTCGAACCGGATCAGTTGATCTTAAAGATGCAATTCTCTTTTGCAATGCCGGCGCCGAAGATTCGAGCCCATGAACCGAGTCATTCCCTGCGTCCTGATGCGTGCCGGCACCTCGCGCGGCCCCTTCTTCCTGCGCGATTGGCTGCCGGCCGACGACACGGCCCGCGACGAGGCGCTGATCGGCGCGATCGGCGCGTCGGACCTGCTGCAGGTGGACGGCGTCGGCGGCGGCAGCACGCTGACGAGCAAGGTGGCGATCGTCTCGAAGTCGGCGCAGCCGGACTGCGACGTCGACTACCTGTTCGCGCAGGTCGGCGTCGGCGACAAGTCGGTCGACACGCGGCCGAACTGCGGCAACATGCTGTCCGGCGTCGCGCCGTTCGCGATCGAGCAGGGCCTGGTCGCCGCGCAGGACGGTGAGACGACGGTGCGGGTGTTCAACGTCAACACCCGTTCGCGCATCGACGTCACCGTGCTGACGCCGAACCGGAGCGTCACCTACGCCGGCGACACCGGCATCGACGGCGTCGCCGGCACCGCGGCGCCGATCCGCCTGAACTTCCTGGATGCCTGGGGTTCGGTCACCGGCTCGCTGTTCCCGACCGGCCGGCGCATCGACCGCATCGAAGGGCTGGACGTCACCTGCATCGACGCGGCGATGCCGCTGGTCATCGTGCGGGCGCAGGACCTCGGCCTGAGCGGGCGCGAGACGCCGGCCGACCTCGACGCCGACCGCGCGCTGCTCGAGCGCATCGAGACACTGCGCCGCGCCGCCGGTCGCGCGATGGGATTGGGCGACGTGTCGACCAGCGTCGTGCCCAAGCCGGTGATCGCGAGCGCCGGCGACGACGGCGACAGCATCACCTCGCGCTACTTCACGCCGCGGCGCTGCCATGCCTCGCATGCGGTGACTGGCGCGATCGGCGTCGCGACCGCGTTCGCGCTGCCCGGCACCGTGGCCAGCAGCGGGCGCGCCACCGCCGGCGAGCGCCGCATCGCGGTGCTGCATCCGCAAGGCCGCATCGAGGTCGACGTGCAGATCGAGGGCGCCGGTGCCGAAGCCCGCATCCAGCGTGCCGCGCTCGTGCGCACCGCCCGCAAGATCCTGCAGGGCGAGCTGCACATCCCGGACTACGTCTTTTCAAAACCCCTCCCCGGAGACAAGCCCATGAAGCCCTTGAAGGCCCTGATCGCCGCCGCGACCGCCGCCACCGCCCTGAGCGCCGCGCCCGCGGCCTTCGCCTACCCCGACAAGGTGATCACGCTGGTCGTGCCGACCGCCGCCGGCGGTGGCAACGACGCGATGGCGCGCACGATCGCGCAGAAGCTCGGGCCCCTGCTGGGCCAGACCATCATCATCGACAACCGCGCCGGCGCGAACGGCTCGATCGCCAGCGAGTACGTGGCCCGCGCCACGCCGGACGGCCACACGCTGATGTTCGGCTACATCGCCACGCATGCGATGAACCCGGCGCTGCAGAAGCTGCGCTACGACCCGGTGGCCGACTTCGAGCCGATCGGCCTGGTCGGCTCGTCGCCGACGCTGATGGTCGCGAACGCCACGACGCCGATCAAGGACGTCAAGGACCTCGTCGCGCAGCTGAAGGCCAAGCCCGACAAGTACACCTATGCCTCGGCCGGCAACGGCACCGCGCCGCACTTCGCGGCCGAGCTTTTCAAGCTGAGCGCCAACATCGTGATGCTCGGCGTTCCGTACAAAGGCTCCGCGCCCGCGATCAGCGACACGATCGGCGGCCAGACGCAGGTGATGTTCCCGAGCCTGTTCACCGCGCTGCCGCACGTGAAGGCCGGCAAGCTGAAGGCGATGGCGGTGGCCGGCCCCAAGCGCAGCGCGCTGCTACCCGACGTGCCGACGATGAAGGAGGCCGGCGTCGAGGGTGTCGAGGTCCAGCAGTGGTACGGCCTGTTCGCGCCGGCCAGGACGCCGAAGGCGATCGTCGACCAGATCAACAAGGCGCTGAACCAGGTGCTGGCCGACAAGGACATCGCCAAGCGCATCGAGGACCACGGTGCCGACGTGCAGAGCAGCACGCCGGCCCAGCTCGGCGCGCTGGTGAAGACCGAGCTGAGCAAGTGGAAGAGCGTCGTGCAGCGCGCCAAGCTGACCGCCGACTGAAGCCGAACGCCGGAGAACCGTCATGAGCGACAAGCTCACCGCCTGGATCGGCCGCAGCGAGACGCTGCGCGACACGATCACCGCCGCGCCGGTGCGCGGCCTGAACGCGACGTTGGACCATCCCGCGCTCGATGTCGAGAACGGCATGCCGCTGTTCCCGCTGTGGCACTGGCTGTACTTCCTGCCGCAGCATCGCCAGAGCGACATCGGCCCCGACGGCCATGCCAGGCGCGGTGGCTTCCTGCCGCCGGTGCCGCTGCCGCGGCGCATGTGGGCCGGCAGCCAGTTCGAGTTCCGCTCGCCGGTGCGCGTCGGCGACGCCGTCGAGCGAACGTCGACGATCGCCGACGTGTCGGCCAAGGAAGGCCGCACCGGCCAGCTCGTCTTCGTCAAGGTCCGGCACGAGCTGCGCTGCAACGGCGCGGCCGAGCCTTCGATCGTCGAGTTCCACGACATCGTCTACCGCGATGCGAAGAAGCCGGGCGACGTCGATCCTGCGCCGACGGCAGCACCGCAGGGCGAGTGGGGGCGCACCATCGTGCCCGACGACGTGCTGCTCTTTCGCTACAGCGCGCTCACGTTCAATGGCCACCGCATCCACTACGACCGGAAGTACGTCACCGAGGTCGAGGGCTACCCGGGCCTGATCGTGCACGGCCCGCTGATCGCGACGCTGCTGATGGACCTGGTGCGCCGCCATGCGCCCGACGCGCAGGTCGCCGGCTTCCGCTTCAAGGCGGTGCGACCGACCTTCGATCTGCATCCGTTCAGGGTCAACGGCCGGCGCGAGGGCAACGAGGTCAGGCTCTGGGCCCAGGATCACGAAGGCTGGCTGACGATGGACGCCGTCGCCACGCTGAAGGAGTGATGCGATGAAACCACTGCAAGGCATCACCGTCGTCACGCTCGAACACGCCATCGCCGCGCCGTTCTGCACCCGCCAGCTCGCCGACCTGGGCGCCCGCGTGATCAAGATCGAACGGCCCGGCGTCGGCGACTTCGCCCGCGGCTACGACCAGCGCGTCAAGGGCCTCGCGTCGCACTTCGTCTGGACCAACCGCAGCAAGGAGAGCCTGACGCTCGACGTCAAGCATCCAAAGGCGGCCGAGCTGCTGACGCAGCTGATCGTCGAGAAGGCCGACGTCGTCGTGCAGAACCTCGCGCCCGGCGCCGCGGCGCGGCTGGGCGTCTCGTTCGATGCGCTGAAGGAACGGCGCCCGGACCTGATCGTCTGCGACATCTCGGGCTACGGCGACGACGCCGCGAACCCCGGCCCCTACCGCGACAAGAAGGCCTACGACCTGCTGATCCAGAGCGAGTCGGGCTTCGTCTCGATCACCGGCACGCCGGACGAGCCGTGCAAGGCGGGCCTGTCGATCGCCGACATCGCCGCCGGCATGTACGCCTACACCAACATCCTCGCCGCGCTGCTGCAGCGGCAGATCGACGGCAAGGGCCGCCGCATCGACATCTCGATGCTCGAGGCGATGGGCGAGTGGATGGGCTACGCGATGTACTACGCGTTCGACGGTGCCCCGCCACCGCCGCGCGCCGGTGCCGCGCACGCGACGATCTACCCCTACGGCCCATTCCCCACCGGCGACGGCCGCACCGTGATGCTCGGCCTGCAGAACGAACGCGAGTGGCAGCAGTTCTGTGCCAAGGTGCTGAAGCGTCCCGAGCTTGCGCAGGACGAGCGCTTCACCGGCAATGCGAAGCGCGTGACGCACCGCGACGCGCTGCGTGCGCTGATCGTCGAAGCCTTCGCGTCGCTGAGCGCCGAGCAGGTGCAGCAGCGCATCGAGGACGCGCAGATCGCCAACGCGCAGGTCAACGACATGGCCGGCCTGTGGGCGCACCGGCAGCTGAAGGCGCGTTCGCGCTGGCGCGAGGTCGGCTCGCCGGCCGGCCCGCTGCCCGCGCTGCTGCCGCCGGGCTCCTGGGACGACGGCGACCCGGTGCTGCAGCCGGTGCCGGCGCTCGGGCAGCACAGCGACGCGATCCTCGCCGAGCTCGGCGTGGACGCGGCGGGCATCGCGGCGCTGCGCGCGGCCGAGGCGGTGTGAGATGAATGCGCCGCGCAGCTATCTGTTCGTGCCGGGCGACCGGCCCGAGCGCTTCGAGAAGGCGCTCGCCAGCGCGGCCGACGCGATCGTCGTCGACCTCGAGGACGCGGTCGCGCCGCCGGCCAAGGCCGCCGCGCGCGAGGCGGTCGCCCGGCTGCTGGCCTCCGGCGCCGATGCGGATCGCCTCGTCGTGCGCATCAACGACGAGGCGACGCCGTGGTTCGACGCCGACCTCGCGCTGCTGCGCGACGGCCAGGCGCGCACGGTGATGCTGCCGAAGGCCGAGCGCGCCAAGACGATCGCCCGCGTGCGGGCGGCCAGCCCCGGCATCGCGGTGCTGCCGCTGGTCGAGAGCGCGCTTGGCGTGCTCGCCGCCGAGGGGCTGGCCGCGTCCGACGGCGTGCAGCGGCTCGTCTTCGGCACGATCGACTACGCGCTCGACCTGGACCTGCAGGGCCCGCTGGCGACGACGGTCGGCCTGGACGCCGCCGCGTCGCGCCTGGCGCTCGCGTCGCGCGCCGCCGGGCGGCTGCCGCCGGTGGCTGGCGTGACCCTCGCCATCGCCGACGAGGCCGCACTGCGCGCCGACATGCAACGGGCGCTGGCGCACGGCTTCGGCGCGAAGCTGTGCATCCATCCGCAGCAGATCGCGCCGCTGCATGCGCTGCTGGCGCCGAGTGCCGACGAGCTGGCCTGGGCGCAGCGCGTGCTGGCCGCGGCCGAGGCTGCCGGCGGCGGCGCCGTGCAACTCGACGGCCGCATGGTCGACAAGCCCGTCATCGAGCGCGCCCGCCGCATCACCTGGCGCGCGCGCTGAACCCAGACATCCCGCCCCGTCTTCCAAGGAGCCCCCCATGGCCGCTTCCATCATCGACTCCAGCATCTTCCAGGGCATCTTCACGACCGACGCGATGCGTCACGTGTGGAGCGACGAGAACCGCACCGCCAAGTACGTCGAGATCGAGCGCGCGCTCGCCGTCGTGCAGGGCCGCCTCGGCATCATTCCGCAGGAGGCGGCCGACGAGATCGTCAGCCACTGCCGCATCGAGAACATCGATCTGGCGCGGCTGCGCCAGCAGACCGAGCGCATCGGTTACCCGATCCTCGGCGTCGTCACGCAGCTGAACCAGCTCTGCCGCGACAAGCTGGGCGAGTACGTGCACTGGGGCGCGACGACGCAGGACATCACCGACACCGCCACCGTGCTGCAGATCCGCGAGGCGCTCGAGCTGGTCGACGGCGAACTGGCCGCGATCGCGAAGGCCATGGGCAAGCTAGCGAAGGACCATCGCCTGACGCCGGTGATCGGCCGCAGCAACCTGCAGCAGGCGATTCCGGTGACCTTCGGCTACAAGATCGCGGGCCTGCTGTCGGCCGTGCTGCGCCACCGCGAGCGCCTTGCGCAGCTGAAGGAACGCGTGCTCGTCGGCGAGTTCGCCGGTGCCGCCGGCACGCTGGCGTCGATCGAGAAGGGCGCGATGGAGACGCAAGCGGGCCTGTGCGCCGAGCTCGGCCTGCAACAGCCGGTGATCGCCTGGCACACGATCCGCGACAACATTGCCGAGACCGGCGCGCTGCTCGGCCTGATCGGCGGCACGCTCGGCAAGCTCAGCATGGACGTCAAGCTGATGATGCAGACCGAGGTCGGCGAGGTCTTCGAGCCCTACCACCACGGCCGCGGCAGTTCGAGCACGATGCCGCAGAAGCGCAACCCGATCGCCAGCTGCTACATCCATGCCGCGATCAGCGTCGTGCGCCAGCATGCCGCGGCGCTGATGGATGCGATGGTCGCCGACCACGAGCGCTCGACCGGCCCGTGGGAGATCGAGTGGATCGTCCTGCCGGAAGCGTTCTGCCTGATCGCCGGCGCGCTGAAGCAGTCGCGCGCGGTCGTCGAGGGGCTCGAGGTCGACGCCGCCGCGATGATGCGCAACATCGAGATGACCGGCGGCCTGGTGATGAGCGAGGCGGTGATGATGGGCCTGGGGCCCTACATCGGCCGCGAGTACGCGCACGACCTGGTCTACGACCTGTGCCGCGAGTCGCTCGCGACGAAGACGCCGCTGCTCGAGCTGCTCGTGGCGCACCCGGAGATCAAGCGCCATGTCGACCGCGCGGCACTGCAGCGCATGCTCGATCCGGCCAATTACCTCGGCCAATCCGGCGTCATGGTCGACCGCGTGCTCGCGCGCCTCGGCTGAACCTGCCGGCCATGCGGCCACCGGGGAGTCACTGGAAGCGGGCTCAGCGCCTCAGATGACCGGAGGCGGCCGTCGACCGCTGATCACGGCAGCCTGAACGCGGCCACTTCTGCGGCCAGCGCCCCGGCCTGGTCCTTCAGCGAGCTGGCGGCCGCAGCCGTCTGCTCCACCAGCGCGGCGTTCTGCTGCGTCGCGGTGTCCATCTCGTGCACCGCCTGCGTGGTCTGGTGCACGCCGGCCGACTGCTCCTTGGCGCCTTGCGCAATCTCGGCCAGCAGGGCATTGACGCGCTTGGCGCTGCTGACGATCTCGTCGATCGCGCTGCCCGCGTCGCGCACGACCGTGGTGCCCGATTCCACCTTCTCGACGCTGACGCCGATCAGCGTCTTGATCTGGCGCGCGGCTTCCGCCGAGCGTTGCGCCAGCGAACGCACTTCGCCGGCGACGACCGCGAAGCCGCGGCCCTGCTCGCCCGCACGTGCGGCTTCCACGGCAGCGTTCAGCGCCAGGATGTTGGTCTGGAACGCGATGCCATCGATGGTGCCGATGATCTCGCCGATCTGGCGCGAGGACTGCTGGATCTCGTCCATCGTCGAGACCATGGTGCTGATGATGCGCCCGCCGCGCTCGGCCGCGCCGGCGTTCGAGGCCGCGATGCGGGCGGCCTCCTGCGCCGCGTCGGCGGTGTGCTTCACGGTGGCGGCAATCTGCTCCATCGCCGAGGCCGACTGCTCGAGGTTGGCCGCCGCCTGCTCGGTGCGCGACGAGAGGTCCATCGACCCGGCCGCGATCTCGCCGCTGGCGTGCACGATGCTGTCCGACGACCCGCGCACCTGGCCGACGATGTGGCGCAGCGAGGCCTGCATCTCGGTGAGCGTGTGCATCAGGCCGGCGGCTTCGTCGGCGCCCCAGGCGCGCGGCGTGGTGGTGAGGTTGCCGTCGCGCATCGCGTCGATGTGGAAGGCCACTTCGCGCAGGCCGCCGTCGAGCACCTTGCGGAAGGACATGAACAGGTAGGCCACCAGCAGCAGGCTGAACACCAGCACGCCCATCGTGACGTTGCGGCCGGCCACCATGCCGTCGACGCGCACGGCGATCAGGCGGTCGAGCTCATCGGTCGCCCGCTGGGTCAGCGCCTGCAGCGCGGCACCGGCGCGCTGGCCGGCCTGGGCCAGCGCCGCGGCGTCGCCCTTGGGTCCGCCTTCGGCCAGCAGGCTCTGGTCCACCAGCTTCAGGAAGGCGGTCACCTCGGCCAGCGCAGCCTCGGGCTTCACCGCGGCCTTCACGCCGGCGTTGTAGTCGTTGGCCTTGCCCAGGCCGGTGTCCAGCGCGGCCAGGTTGCTGCTGGCCATCACCGCCTGCTCGATCACGCTGCGCTGCTGCGCCGGCGTGGCGCTGCCGCCGGCCAGCATCAGCGCGGCCAGGTCGCGCAGCTGGGCCACCGATTCGGCGATCTGCGGCAGCCGGAAGTAGCTGGCGTCCATCAGGTAGTAGGTGTCGATGTCGGGGTCCAGCGTCAGGTTGGAGCCGTCGGTCGAGGTGCCCAGCAGGTCGAGCAGCGCCTGGGCCTGCGCGTTGTGCGCGGCCAGCAGCGCTTCCGGCGCGGCGCCGGTGGCGGGTTGGGCCTGCGTGGCCTGGCGGAACTTGGCCAGCGCCTTCTCGGTGCCCAGGTCGGCGCCCCACTGCTTTTCGGCGTTATCGATGCGGGCCTGGCGGGCCTGCAGGTCCCTGCGCACCGACGCCAGTTCGGGTGGCTCGGCCTTGCCGGCAGCGCCCTGGAGCACGAGGGCCCGCTGCTGCTGCAGCAGCTCCAGCATCGGCATCAGCTCGCGGCCGTAGACCACGCCGGTGCGCTCCTTGGCCGAGAAGCCGATGGCCGCGGCCTTGTCGCCGAAGTAGCTCCAGGCCAGCGCGGCGATCGGCACCACGAACACCGCGGAGATGATCATTGCCTTGGCATTGAAGCCGATGCGGCGGAACAGCCGCACGCCCGGCGCCCACAGGCCGTGGTAGCGAAAGAAGTCTCTCAAGCGTCCGCTGGCGTGCGGCGAGGTCGATGGCGTCGGCGTGTCCTGGCGGTGCATGGCGGCGGGCCTTTCTTCTTGGCGAAGGTGTTCGTGCGAAGCGGTACGGCCCTGGCATCGGGCCGGCGCGCCCCATCACTATCGGCAGATATGCTGAAAGTGAAATGCCGGAACAAGCGCGAAAACGTGATCCATTTCCGCGCGATGACCGTTCGATGAAGGGCTGACGCGGCGGGCCGATGTCGCCAAGGCGACTTGATCCATCGCATCCGCCCAGGAAAACCACCAAGGCCGCGGCAGCGCGGCTGCATGGAATCCCTCCAGAATCGACGGCACCTGTCGTTGACGGCCCGCCACGGCCGCTGGAGAACACTGGCCATGCGGGCCCTGAGCATCGAACCCTGCACGCTGCCGCCCGAGTGCGAAGCCCTGCGCACCGAGGTGCGGGCCTTTCTCGCCGAGGCGATGGCCGATGTGCCGCCCGAACGCCGCAACCGCAACTGGTCCGGTGCCGATGGCGATTTCAGCCGCCGCCTCGGCGAACGCGGCTGGATCGGCATGACCTGGCCGCGCCGCTACGGCGGCCATGAACGCAGCGCGCTCGAGCGCTATGTGGTGCTGGAGGAGTTGCTGGCCGCGGGCGCGCCGGTGGGCGCGCACTGGGTCGCCGACCGGCAGAGCGGTCCGCTGCTGATGCGCTACGCCCCCGACACGCTGGCGCCGCGCATCGTGCCCGGCATCGCCCGTGGCGAGCTGTTCTTCTGCATTGGCATGAGCGAGCCGGATTCGGGCTCGGACCTGGCCTCGATCCGCACGCGGGCCGACAAGCGGAGCGGCGGCTGGGTCATCAACGGCCGCAAGGTCTGGACCTCGGGCGCGCACCGCGCGCACTACATGATCGCGCTGGTGCGCACCGGCACCGAACGCGGCGCAGACCGGCATCAGGGCCTGTCGCAGTTCCTGGTCGACATGCGCACGCCCGGCCTCACGGTGCGGCCGATCCTCAACCAGTTGGGCGACCACGACTTCAACGAAGTCACCTTCGACGACGTGTGGCTGCCCGACGAATGCCTGATCGGCGCCGAGGGCCAGGGCTGGCAGCAGGTGGGCGCCGAGCTGGCCTTCGAACGCAGCGGCCCCGAGCGCTACCTGAGCTGCACGCAGCTGCTGCTGGAGATGCTGGACGCGGCCGATGCCGCCGACCCGCGCCAGGCCGAGGCGCTGGGCCGCGTGGTCGCGCAGTACGGCACGCTGCGGCAGATGTCGCTGGGCGTGGCCGGCATGCTGGCGCGCGGCGACAACCCGGCGCTGCCCGCGGCGCTGGTCAAGGACCAGGGCGCACTGGTCGAGCAGGCCATGCCCGACTTGGCGCACGCGCTGTTCGGCGACCGCGTGCACCCCGGCTCCACGCTGGACAAGGCGATGCGCTACGCCACGCTCTCGGTGCCCTCTTTCTCGCTGCGCGGCGGCACGCGCGAGATCCTGCGCGGCATCATTGCCAAGGGACTGCACCTGCGATGAACACCGCCACCCTGATCGCCGACACCGCCGAGCGCCTGTTCGCCTCGGCCGTGGACAAGACCGTGCGCGAACGCAGCGAGCGCGGCGAGTTCGACCACGCGCTGTGGCAGCAGGTGGATGACCTCGGCCTGCCGCGCCTGCTGGCCACCGAGGCCTCCGGCGGCTTCGGCCAGCCCTGGCGTCATGCCTTCGCGGTGCTGCGCGGCATCGGCTTCCGGCAGGTGCCGCTGCCGCTGGCCGAGACGATGCTGGCACGCCTGCTCGGCTCACTCGCCGGCTTCGCGCTGCCCGACGGCCCGCTCACCGTGCTGCAGCAGGGCCGCGGCAACACGCTTCATATGGACGTTAGCGGCCGTGATGCACTGCTCGGCGGCGAGGCCCATGGCGTGCCCTGGGCGCGCCACGCGCAGGCCGCCGTGCTGGCGCTCAACGATGGCCGCCTCGGCTGGCTGCAGCTGCGGCCCGGCGCCGGCCTGCGCATCACGCCGCAGGACAACCTGGCCGGCCTGCCGGCCGATACGCTGCACTTCGACGCACTGCGCATCGAAGCGCTGGCCGACAACCCGCTGCCGCTGCACGAACCGGTGTGGACGCTGGGCGCGCTGACCCGCAGCGCGATGCTGGTCGGCGCGCTCGAATCGGCGCTGGCGATGGCGGTGCAGTACGCCGGCGAGCGCGTGCAGTTCGGCAAGCCGATCGGCCGCAACCAGGCGCTGCAGCAGCAGCTGGCGCTGATGGCCGGCGACGTGGCCGCCGCGCGCATGGCCGCGCAGGTGGCGGCCGACGGCGCGCCGGCGGCGCCGGGCGACAGCGCGCGCACGACCCGCTTCGACGTCGCCCTGGCCAAGGTACGCGCCGGCGAGGCGGCCACGCGCGGCACCGCCATCGCGCACCAGGTGCACGGCGCGATCGGCTTCACGCAGGAACATGCGCTGCACTTCGCCACGCGGCGCCTGTGGGCCTGGCGCGCCGAATTCGGCACTGATGCGCAATGGGCCGCCGAGCTTGGCCGCGCCGCGATCGCCGTGCGCGGCGCAGGCTTCTGGCCGGCGCTCACGCAACGACACTTCTAACGCCCATCATGAGCGAGCACCGTTCCATGCCCGACGTGCAAGTCGACCTCGACGGCGCGGTCGCCACTGTCGAGCTGCGCCGCCCGCCGCACAACTTCTTCGACATCCCGCTGCTGCAACACCTGGCCGATGCCTTCGAAGACCTGGAGGCGGACCGCCGCTGCCATGCCATCGTGCTGGCCGCACAGGGCACGGCCTTCTGCGCTGGCGCGGACTTCAGCCAGCGCGACGCCACGCCGCCGCAGCGCAGCCCGCGCGGCCTGAACCCGATCTATGCCGAGGCCTTGCGCCTGTTCGCCTGCGGCAAGCCGGTGGTCGCCGCGGTGCACGGCCCAGCGGTGGGCGGCGGCCTGGGCCTGGCGCTGGTGGCCGATTTCCGTGTCACCTGCGCCGAGGCCAGGTTCAGCGCCAACTTCAACCGCCTGGGCTTCCACCCGGGCTTCGGCCTCTCAGTCACCTTGCCGCGGCTGGTCGGCCTGCAGCGCGCGGCGCTGCTGTTCTACACCGGCCGCCGCATCGGCGGCGAAGAGGCACTGGCCATCGGCCTGGCCGACGTGCTGGTGCCGCAAGACCAGGTGCGTGCCGAGGCACTGAAGCTCGCGCACGAGATCGCCACCTCGGCGCCCATCGCCGTGCAAGCCACCCGCGCCACCTTGCGCCAGGGCCTGCTCGAGCAGGTCCGCAACGCGGTGGCGCACGAGAGCACGCAGCAGAACGCCCAGTTCAAGACCGCCGATTTCCAGGAAGGCGTGGCCGCGATGGCCGAGCGGCGCGAGCCGCGGTTCAGGGGCGAGTAGCGATCGTCTGCTAGAGCAGCTTGCTGCTCCTGAGTTCGGCGATGACACCATCAACGATGGTCTTGGCCCGCGCCTGCGGGTCTTCGTCGTTCTTCCAGGCGTTCAGGTGCTTGCCTTGTGAAGTGGTCGTCCACAGCAGCTTGCCGGTGCCGGCCTCGAGGAGTTCCCAGCGCACGTCGTAGAACTTCCATGCGCCAGAAAGCGTCATCTTGCTCGGGAAGATGATCAGACGATGGGTCGCCGCAAAGGACCGTTCGGCAGCGCTATTGCTTTCGATCGTCTCCCGGACAGGAACCCGCACGCCGCTGTTGGTGCTCGAAAAATACTTGCCGGGCTCGCTGTTCTTGAATCTCAGAATCTGCACGGCCACCGAAGACTGCGCCAACGCGTCGGCGAGCTGGCGGTCGACTTCGCCGAGCATGTTCGGACCAAATTCGACATCCCGCAGGTCCAGGAACGAATAGACCTGCAATCGGGCGTTCGCCAGCGTGCTGCCGGCAGCCACGGTACGGGTGCCGGAGAACTGGTTCGACGCACACCCCGATGCCGCCAGTGCGCCAGCGATGAGCAGCCCGCGACGGATAGACGATGCCATGACGCTCCCTCCTTGGATTGTTTCGAAAATGATACCCGGGCCGGTATCAGCGATAGAACGCGTAGCCCACCAGAATCGCCCCCACCAGCCCCACCGCATCGGCAAACAGCCCGCAGGCCAGCGCCTGGCGCGTCTTCTTGATGTTCACGCTGCCGAAGTACACCGCCAGCACGTAGAAGGTGGTCTCGGTCGAGCCCTGGATGATGGCCGCCAGCTGGCCGGGGAACGAGCCGACGCCGTAGGTCTTCATCACGTCGACCATCAACCCGCGCGCGCCGCTGCCCGACAGCGTCTTCATCAGCCCCACCGGCAACGCCGGCACGAAGCCGTCGTCCAGCCCCAGCGCGCGCACCGCGGCGGCGATGGCGCCGACCACGTAGTCCATGCAGCCGGTGCTGCGGAACACCGAGATCGCCGCCAGCATCGCGATCAGGTACGGAATGATCTGCACCGCGACGCCGAAGCCGTCCTTCGCGCCGTCGACGAAGGCCTCGTAGACGTTGACGCGGCGCGCCACGCCCACCGCGATGAACAGCACGATCACGCCGAAGATCAGACCGCTGCCGATCAGCCCGATGGCCTGCGCCATCTGCTGCGGCGGCAGGCCGCGCAGGCCCGCGTACAGCAGGCCCATCAGGGCCGCGAAACCGCCGAACAGCGCCAGCATCGGCCACTGCCACAAGCGGATGCGCTGCACCCAGGCCACCGCCAGCAGGCCGGCCGCGAACGAGATGAAGGTGCCGATCAGCGTGGGCAGGAAGATGTCGGCGCCGTTGAAGTTCGTCAGCCCCTGCTCGGCCGCCAGGCTCTGGCGGATCGCGATCACCGAGCTCGGGATCAGCGTGATGCCGGCGGTGTTGAGCACCAGGAACATCACCATCGGGTCGCTGGCGGTGTCGGGCTGCGGGTTGATCTCCTGCAGCTCGCGCATCGCCTTCAGGCCCAGCGGCGTGGCGGCGTTGTCCAGTCCCAGCATGTTGGCGCTGAAGTTCATCGCGATGCTGCCGTTGGCCGGGTGGCCGCGCGGGATGTCCGGGAAGATGCAACGGAACAGCGGCGCCATCCAGCGCGCCAGCAGCTCGATCATGCCGGCCTGCTCGCCCACCTTCATGATGCCCAGCCACAGCGCCATGATGCCGGCCAGGCCCAACGAGATGTCGAAGCCCGTCTTCGCGGTGTCGAACAACGCGGTGAGCACCTTGCCGAAGATCAGCACATCGCCCTGCGCCAGCCGGACCAGCGCGACGACGAATCCGACCAGGATGAACCCGGCCCAGGCGATGTTCAATGCCATGCGAAATGAGCGTCCATTGCAATGCCAGGCTCAGGGTACCGGCGGGCTGGGCGGCATGGCGTTCAGCGCCTGCAGCAGCGCGGCGGTGTCGAGGTCCGGCTCGCCGTCGTAGCGCGCCGGGCGGTACTTCATCTGGAACACGGCCAGCACGCGGCGCGTCGGCGCGTCCAGCCGCCCGTGGCGCGGCACCGCATAGCCCACACGGGCCAGCTGGTCCTGGAACCAGGCGACGTCGGGCAGGGGCGCGGCCTGCAGCGCCTCGCGCGCGATGCGCACCTGCGCCGCCTCGGGCCAGCGCACCAGCCCGCGCTCGGCCAGCCGTTCCCACGGGAACATCGGCCCGGGGTCGGAACGGCGCTGCGGCGCGATGTCGGCATGCGCCAGCACCCGCTCGGGCCGGATGTGGTGGCGCTGCACGATGTCCTGCACCAGCGCCACCACCTGCGCCATCTGTGCCGGCGGAAACGGCGCGAAGGCCGCGCTGCCGTCGGCCTGCTTCACCAGGCCCGGGTTGACGATCTCGATGCCCACCGAGCTGGCATTCAGCAGCGCATGCGCCTGCCAGCTGCTGACCCCGGCATGCCAGGCGCGCTGGCTCTCATCCACCAGCCGGTAGATGCGCGGCGGCGCCTCGTCGCTGACCAGGTAGTGCGCCGAGACGTTCTGCTGCGTGAGGATGCGCACCGAGTCGGCCATCGACTCGTCGGTGTAGTGCAGGATCAGGAACAGCACGCGGCTGTCCTGCCCGGCCGCGCGGTAGGTGCGGCTGTCGATCTGCGGGCCGGTGGCAGCGCAGCCGGCCAGCAGCAACGCCCCGGCCGCCAGTCCGGCCCTGCTCCACCGCGCCAGCCAGCCACCGGCGCGCCGCTCGAATCTGCACTGCATGGCCACCGATTGTGAGGGCCGCCAAACCTAGAATGAATAGGATGGTGCCCCCCAGCTCACTGCGTTCGCGGCCCCCCGAGGGAGCGCGTCAGCGCCTCCGGGCGGCCGGGCGGCGCTGACATGCTGCGCCCGCTGCTCGCCCTGCTGCTCGCCGCCCTGCTGCTGCCAGCGGCGCAGGCCGCGCCGGGCGGCCCATCGGCATCGCGCCTGCCGGCCCCGGTGGCCCGCGCGCTGCGCGATGCCGGGCTGCCGGCAACGTCGCTCGCCCTGCTGGTGGCCCCGGCGGACCAGAAAGGCCGCCTGCTGCTGCAACAGCAGCCCGATCGTCCGATGCAGCCGGGCTCGACGATGAAGCTCGTCACCAGCGTCGTCGCGCTCGACCGGCTCGGCCCCAACCACCGTGGCCGCACCGAGCTGCTGGCCACCGCCGCGCCGCAGCGTGGCGTGCTGCAGGGCGACGTCATCCTGCGGGGCGGCGCCGACCCCGAGCTGGGGCTGCCGCAGCTGTGGGCGCTGCTGGCCGAGTTGCGTTGGCTGGGCGTGCAGCAGATCGAAGGCGACTTCGTGCTCGACCGCTCGCTGTTCCGCCCCACTCGCACGGATCGCGGCCTGCCGCCCTTCGACGAAGCGCCCGAGTTCCCGTACAACACCATCCCCGATGCGCTGATGATCAACGGCGGCCTGATGGGCCTGGTGATCGGCGCCGACGACGTGGTGGTGCAGGCCCGGCTGTGGCCGCCGCTGGAAGGCCTGCGCCTCGACAACCAGCTCCAGCTGAACGACCGCGAGTGCAAGGACTGGGACGAAGAGTGGCGCACCCCCGCCGTCGAAGCCCAGCCCGACGGCACGCTGAAGCTCACCTTGCACGGCGCCTTTCCGCGCCGCTGCGAACAGCGCCCGCAGCTGCAGCTGCTGGACCGCGACCAGCAGGCCGAGCGCCAGCTGCGCCTGCTGTGGCAAGGCCTGGGCGGCCGCTGGCAGGGCCAGGTGCGCGAAGGCACCACGCCGCCCGAGGCGCACCTGGTGGCCAGCCGCCAATCGCGCCCCTGGGGCGAGCTGCTGCGGCAGCAGAACAAGCAATCGGACAACCTGCTGACGCGCCTGTCCTACCTGCAGCTGGGCGTGGCCGCGATGCCGCAGCATCCCGAAGCCAGCACGCAGGCCCTGGCCGAGGCCGCGGTGCGCGACTGGTTTGCGGCGCAGCGCATCGCCACCGGCGGCCTGGTGCTGGACAACGGCTCGGGCCTCTCGCGCAGCGAGCGCATCACGCCGCGCCAGCTGGTGCAACTGCTGCAGCGCGCGCAGGCCGGGCCTTTCGCCAGCGAGCTGATGATGAGCCTGCCGGTGGCCGGGGTGGACGGCACACTGCGCAACCGCCTGAAGACCGGACCGGCCACCGGCCGTGCGCGCCTGAAGTCCGGCACGCTGCGCAACGTCAACGCGATCGCCGGCTACGTGCCCGATGCGCGCGGCCGCCTGTGGGCGGTGGCCGCGATGATCAACCATGACGAAGCCAAGCGCGGCAGCCCGGCGCTGGACGCGCTGGTGAACTGGGTGGCGCGCCAGGGCGCGGCGCCGCGCGGCGCGCGCCGCTGAGCGCTCCGGGGCCAGGGCGACCGGGTCGTCGCCCATGTCGCACCGGCAGTCCGCGGGAATACTTGGCAGCGGCAGGAACAGGCTCGATGCTATTGTTCGATGTGTGCGGCCGAGCGCGGCTGCACACCGCGCTCGGCGCCGCCGCCGGCTTCCCAAACGCTCCCCCATGCCTCGCTCTGTCTTCTCCCTGCTGCTTGCGGCATTGCTGTCGGTGCCATTCGCCGCACACGCCTGCGGCCTGGTCGTTGCCCAGGCCAACGTCACGGTGCTGGTCCTGCCGGGATTCAACGAGTACCACGCTCGCGGCTATGCCCCATCGGCCAGGAACGTCGAACTGCTCAAGAGCCTGAAGGACAAGATGCCGGCAGCGCGCCTGGTGTCCTTCGATCCGAGCAAGAACGACAAGACCATGATGCTCTGCCGCGGCAGCTACCCGGTCTATGGCCCCAACAAGTCGCCGTTCGTGTCCCTGGTTGAAGCCGCCATCAACCTGGAGCTGGCACAGGCCGGACTCGCCAACGCCGAAGCGCCGAAGCTCCTGGCGACACTCGACGAATTCGACTTCAGTTCGTTCTTCAGCGGCGGCAAGTGGCTGCTGGCGGCCAGCATTGCCGAAGAAGGCAAGGCGCCCCTGTCCGTTCGACTCACGCATGAATTCAAGGTGGGCGTGTCCGCTGAACAAGGCTGCGCCGACGTGACGCGCGCGCTGCCGGGGGCCATCGAGGCCTTCCTGTTCAAGCTCTATTCCGAGCCGGACTTCCAGGCCATGTTCCAGGAACGCCGATGAGCGGCCAACGTGGCGTCCAGCGCGAACCAGGGGCCGGAGCGAACCGCCGAGCGGTCGTCTCGCGTTGGAAGGCCGCATGGTGGAACGGTTGCTGCTGACGAACCGAAACCTGGCCCCCCTTCGGCGACTGCGAACTGCCGACTGAAGGCATGCGACAGCGTCACCCGGACTCCCAGCCACCATGCTCGCCTACCACCTGCGGCCCGCCACCGAAGACGACCTGGCGCTGACCTACGCCATCACCGAGGCCGCGATGCGCGGCTACGTGGAGCAGACCTGGGGCCGCTGGGAGCCCGAGCAGCAGCAGCACCTGCACCGCCAGCGCTACACGCCGCGCACCCACCGCATCGTGCTCATCGGCGACCCGCCCGAAGTGGCAGGCCTGGTGGCGGTCGAGGACGAGCCCACGCACCTGCAACTGGCCAAGCTGTACCTGCTGCCCGCACGGCGCGACCAGGGCCTCGGCACGCGGTTGCTGCAGCATGTGCAGCAGCTGGCACGCGAGCGGGCCGTGCCGCTGCGGCTGCGCGTGTTGCGGGTTAACACCGGCGCGCAGCGGCTGTACCTGCGGCATGGTTTCCGCGTGGTCGAGGAGACGCCCGAGCGGCTCTTCATGGAATGGCGAGCCTGAGCCCGCCCCCGAGGACGCAACCCAACAGGAAAGGCCGGGCCCATGGCAACGTATGTTCTGGTGCACGGCGCCTGGTCAGGCGCCCACGGCTTCCGCCACGTGCGCCGCGGCCTGCAGCAGGCGGGTCACGAGGTGTTCACGCCCAGCCTCACCGGGCTGGGTGAACGCGTGCACCTGCTGAGCCCGCAGGTGAGCTTGAGCACGCACATCCGCGACGTGGTGAACCAGGTGCTGTACGAAGACCTGCGCGACATCGTGCTGGTCGGCTTCTCGTACGGCGGATTCGTGGTCACCGGCACGCTGGCGCACATCGCCGAACGCGTCCGCCACCTGGTCTACCTCGACGCCTTCGTGCCGCAGAACGGGCAGTCGGTCTACAGCCACCTCGGCGCCCCGTCCCAGCGCCCCATCGCGATCGGCGAAGACTGGGTCACGCTGCCGGCGCCACGCGAGTTCGACGACCCCGCGGAGGGCGACTGGGTCAACCCGCGCCGCACGCCGCACCCGCGCGCCTGCTTCACCGAGCCCGTGCACCTGCCGCAGGCGCTGGAGGACTACCCGTTCACCCGCAGCTACATCAAGGCCACCGTGGTGGCCGAAGGCGAGCCCGGCGCGGCCGCGTTCTGGCGGGCCGCCCGGCATGCCCAGGACCTGCCGGAGAAATGGCGGTACTTCGAGATTGCCGGCAACCACATGCTGGCCAGCAATCGGCCGAACGAGACGGTGGGCGTGCTGCGGCAGATTGCCGAAGGGCGCTGAGCACCCGCCTCGCGCCAAGACAACATCCTGGGAGGGATCTCGCATGCGAATCACGCGCTTCATGTCGACTGCGCTTCTGGCCCTGGGTGCCCTTTGGCACCTCCCGTGCTCGGCCACCGAATTCGTGATCCGCGAGGCAGGCCTGACTTTCCAGCTGCCCGCCCGTTGGCAGGCGAAAGTCGAAGAGAAGCGGGTACCGAGTGGTCAGCTGATGCAGCGTTGGGTGCGCGAGCCCTTGAAAGCAGGCGACAACATGGCGATGCCCGGCATGGTGGCGATTGCCACGCCGGTGCCGGCGGATACCAATCTGCTCAGCACCAGTCAACTCGTCATCGCCCGCGAGCCTTACGGCAAGAAGCTGGGCGTGGATACGACGTGCGCCAAGTGCATGCAGTACACGCTGCGCATGCCCACGGGAACCGCCTCGACCATTGCGCCGGACGACGTGTCCGCATGCGAATCGCTGCTCAAGTCCGGCCAGACCTCCGCCTGCTCCTCCGAGGCCATCAATACCATCGGCTTGAAGATCGAGCCCTCGTGGTCGCATCGATTCGTCAAGACGACGCCTGCGGGGGCCATGAAGATCACCTTGATCCATGCCTTGGTGAACGGCAAGTTTGTTGACATTTCATTCTGGTACCCGCCCGAGACGGCCAGCCAGATCGAAGGCGAGATTGCCGAGATCGTGTCGACCCTGAAAGTGGCGAAATGAGCGGTCCGCCGGATGGTGCGCAGCGCAAGGGAGGCGCGATGACAAGCTTCACCGGCGGTTGCCTCTGCGGCAACGTGCGCCTGGTGGCCACCGGCCAGCCCTACCGCGTGGGCATCTGCCATTGCCTGGATTGCCGCAAGCACCATGGCGCGCTGTTCCATGCATCGGCGGTGTTCCCGCAGACCGCCGTGAAGATCGAGGGCGAGACGGGGGACTATCACGGTCGCCACTTCTGCCCGCGCTGCGGCTCGCCGGTCTTCTCGCGCAGCGGCGACGAGGTCAATGTGCACCTGGGTTCGCTGGACGCGCCGGACCAGCTCACGCCCCGCTACGAGCTGTGGACGGTTCGGCGCGAAGCCTGGCTGCCGCCGTTCCCGCTGGCGGCTCGCTACGCGGGCGACCGTGAGAGCACCAGTCGATGCGAGCCCGATCCTGACGCCGAGGCCGCCCGGCCCGCAGGCCCACCGGGCACCGTCTCGCCGCACCTGCGCATCGCGCAGCCGGTGTCTGCACTCGACCGGGCGGTGCGCATGTACCGGCAAGGTCTCTCGCTGGCCGTGCTCGGCTCGTTCGAGGACCACGAGGGTTTCGACGGCGTGATGCTGGGCCAGGCAGGCGCGTCGTTCCACTTCGAATTCACCTGCTCCCGCCGCCACCCCGTCGCACCGTCGCCGACACCGGAAGACCTGCTGGTGTTCTATGTGCCCGAGCCCGCGGCCTGGGAGGCGCGCTGCCGCCAGATGGCCGATGCCGGGTTCGCCGAGGTGGCGCCGTTCAACCCGTACTGGTCGCGCCTGGGACGCAGCTACGAGGACGCCGACGGTTACCGCGTGGTGATCCAGCAGGCAGCATGGACTCCCGTGCCGCGCTGAGCCGCGACGTGGCACAGTCGCACGCTGGAAATCATCGCAATCGCCTCGGCCGGACCCGCCCATGGAAGACGCCTACCGACGCCGGCTTGCCGCCTGGGTGCTGAGCATCGCCTCGCTGCTGGTGCCCGCCATGGCGGCCGCCGCGCCGCCGGTCTTCAAGTGCACGGTCGATGGCGCGGTCACCTACCAGCACACGCCTTGCGCCCCGGCGGGTGAACGAGCCGCCTCGCCGACGGCCCAGCAGCTCAACGCCGAACGCCAGAAGAAGCTGCGCCAGGCTGCCAGCGCGGCGTCGGCCTCCTCGCCCCCGCCCGAGCGTCCAAAGCCGCCCGCGGAAGGTCGGGCCAGTGCGCCCACAGCGCCCCGCCGCTGAATTCCGTCGCTCTGCCGCACCGCCGACCCAGCCAACGCCTTCGGGATTCGCCATGCCCACACCGAAACCGACACCCGCAGCTGCCAGTCGCCTGCCCAAGCGCACGCCCGAGGCCGATGCCGGCAAGACGCCGGCCGAGTTGATCGACCAGCGCATCGCCGCGCTGGCGGACTGGCGCGGTGAATTGCTGGCCCGCTTGAGGCAGCTGATCCTGGCAGCGGACGCCGGCGTCACCGAAGAGTGGAAATGGAACACGCCGGTCTGGTCCTGCAACGGCATCCTCTGCACCGGGGAAACCTACAAGAAGGCGGTGAAGCTCACCTTCGCCAAGGGCGCCACGCTGCCAGACCCCTCGAAGCTGTTCAATTCCAGCCTCGAAGGCAACACCCGCCGCGCCATCGACTTTGCCGAAGGCGCGCAGCCCGATGCCAAGGCGCTGCAGGCCCTGATCCGCGCGGCCATCCTGCAGAACAAGGCGGCCGGCGCCAAGCCCCAGCGGGCGGCCTGAGGCCCGCGTGGACGCCGGCGCGTTCCTGCGCTTCGACGGTGCGGTGCCGCGCGCGCCGGCCATCGACGACTGGCTCGCCTCGCGCCCGGCCGAACTCGGCACCCTTGCGCAGGCCTGGTTCGCGCGCATGCGTGCCTGCGGCGCCGACGTGCGCGAGTTGATGCACGACGGCTGCCCGACCGCCTGCGTGGCCGATGCGGCCTTCGGCTACGTGAATGTCTACCGGGCACATGTCAATGTCGGTTTCTTCCAGGGCCATGCGCTGCCCGACCCGGCCCGCCTGCTGCAGGGCACGGGTCGGTTCATGCGGCATGTGAAGCTCAGGCCGGGCGAGCGGGTGGACGAGACGGCGCTGGCCGCGCTCATCGTCGCCGCCCACGCCGACATCCGCGCGCGGCTGGCACGCTCGGGCTAGGGCCTGCCCACACCACGGAGGGAGCCGCGGGCAAGCGCCAATGGTCCGGGCGACCTGGCCCCGCCACACTGCCACCTCCCCGGCCTGACAGCGCGCCTGCCATGTCCTCCGCGATCTACGGTGCCCTGTTCTTCACGGTCGCCCTCCTGGTCACCACCGCCTATTTCCTGATGGGCGGGCTGCCGCTGCTCATCCTGAAGCACGACACGCCACTGGACGCCCGCTTCGTGCGCGGCTTCTTCAACGTGTACTACAAGGCCGCGATGATCACGGCACTGGGGGCCGCGGCCAGCTACGGACTGTGGGGCCGGTTCGGCTTCGCGATAGGCGCGGCGGGCCTGGCAGGCATTGCCGTGCTGCTGCACCGGCACCTGATGCCGGCAATGCAGTTCCTGGACGGGCAGATCCAGGCCAACGACGACAGCGCCATCCGGCGCTTCCGGCGCCTGCACTCGACCGCGCTGCTGATCAACCTGGCGCAGCTGGTCGTGGTGGTCTGGAGCACGACGCAGCTGTCGCTGTAGACGGGGCGTCCGGGCAGCCTGTCGAGAACAGCGGGCCTGGTTTTCCCGGGAGTACGCGATGGCCCGCCGGCAGCCCGGCACGCCACGCCGGACGAGGCCGCTAACGCTTAATCGCCGCGGCAGTTGGCCGGCAGCATCCGAAGCGGCAGGCCGACGGGCTCGGCCACCTGGCAGCGGAAGCGCGCCACCGTGGCCGGTGCGGCCGCGGCCGACAGCACGCGGTTGCGGCCATCCACCGGCACCAGCGCAAGGCGCTGGCCGTCGACTTCGGTGGCGCCGATGCCCTGCAACGTCACGCTGATCACGCCGTTGCGATCGACTGAAAGCTGCGTGGCATGGCGGCCGACCGGCCCGCCTTCCACGCAGCCAGTGGCGTCCGCATCGGGCTGACCGGGCGCCTGGTAGGCGCGAGTCACCCGCTCGCGGCACGGGGCGAGCTGGTTCACGACCTCGGCGAGCTTGGCCTTGATGGTGTAGTCGCGATAGGCCGGCAGCGCCACCGCAGCGGCCATGCCGCCGAAGATGAACAGCGGCAGCAGCCAAGCCAGCAGGACGACGCCCAGGCTGTTGGCCACCGGCGGCAGCCCGAAGCGGTTCGGACCTTTGCTGCCGGGAGCGATCAGCCAGTACAAGGCGGCCAGCGGCACCACGAAATACACCACCGACCACCAGCCAGACAGATCGAGATCGTGCGAGCGCTGCACCACCACGATGACGCTGATGACAAGAAACGCGCACCACGCCAGCACGAGCGGCACAACCCCTGCCATGCCGCCCATGGTGGACAGCGCAATGCCCGGGAGCAGCAGCAGATTGGCCGCCATGGCATACGCGATCAGCCGCACGCGGCCCAGGCGGCCACCGGTCTGCCAAAGCTTGATGGGCTGCGCGAGGGGTTCGGCCGGCGGCGCCGCCGGCGGCTGGAAGGGGTTGCTCGACATGGTGGGTGTCCACCGCCTCCGGGGTCTACTTCTTGCCAGCCTCGCCGCCGGTGAACGACAGCGTTTCGATCTCGGCCTGCGCCTTCTGCGGGTCTTCCAGTTCCAGGTTGATGCGACCCACCAGCACGCCGAAACTCGGCGAGGTACGCACGTATTTGGTTTCGCCGGCAGCCAGTACCAGGCTCAGGGTCTTCTCGGTTTCGGTGGAAGCGGCGCCCAGGTAAGTGCCGGCCGGCCGGTCGACATAGAAGAAGCCGCCGGGCTTGGAGCTGCCGACGACAACGCCGTTGAGACGGATGTCCGGCTGGATGGCTGCACCCAGCATCGAACTGGAGCGGAAGAAGTAGATGCGGCCCTCGCCCGCCTGGGGCGCAGGAATCGACTTCGCCACTTCGGCGTACTTGGGTCCGGTGGCGCAGCCGGCGGCCAGCGCGGCAGCACAACACAGGGCAATGGCGGCAATGCGTCGATTCATCATCGGGGTGAGTCCTTCACAGTGAGGGGAATGGGCTGCGGCAGCATCGAGACATTCGATTCGCCGGGCAGGTAGAAGCCGACCAGCGAGTGCTCCGGCGAGAGGATCAGATAGGCCTCGTGGACCTGGCGGCCCTCGATCGTGAACACCGTGCCGACGGCGCTGTACACCTCGCCCTGCTGCACGTTGCCGACCTTGCGCCAGCGGCTGCCTTCGGCAAGCACACGGGTGTAGCGGGTGGGTAGTCGCACCTCGGTGCTGCGGGCCAGGGTCAGGTCGGCACCTGGTGCCGCCACGAAGCGCGCCGGCTGAGTCTCGACACTGGACGCGCACGCTGCCAGCAGAATGGCGCAGGCCAGGCCCAAAATCGCGGCATGGCCACGTACATTGCAAGTCATTGCCCGCTCCCTCCCACCGGTCGCTGCCGGTTCGGCTTGTCGTACCAGCCCGCTTTCTACCAGATTCGGCGCCCGGTTCCGAGTGCACACTTGCACACCTCAGCGCCATCACCCCATCCGCCATGGATCTTCGTCGCCGTCACCTGCTGGCCGCCGGTCTCGCGGCCCTCGCGCCGCCGCGCATCACCGCCGCCGCGCCCACGCAGCTCGACGCCCCGAACTTCATCGAGATCAGCCCGATGCTGGCCACCTCGGGCCAGCCCACGACCGAAGCGCTGCAGTCGCTGGCCAGCCAGGGCTTCCAGGCGGTGGTCTACCTGGCGCCGAGCACGGTGCCGAATGCGGTCAGCAACGAGTCCGAGCTGCTCTCGCGCCAGGGCATCGAATTCGTCCACATCCCGATCAACTTCGGCGCGCCCGATGAATCCCACGTCGAAGCGGTGGCGGCCGCGCTCAAGCGCCTGCGCGAGCGCAAGGTGCTCGTGCACTGCGAGATCAACATGCGCGCCTCGTCGATGGTGTTCCTGTACCGCGTGATCGAGCTGCACGAACCACCGGCCGCGGCCTACGAGGCGGTGGCCCGGGTGTGGTCGCCGCGCGGGGTCTGGCGGCGGCTGATCGTCGAACAGCTGGCCCGGCACCGTATCGCGTTCGACCCCTACTGAACGTCCGCTGGGATCGAGCCCCATCGGAAGCTGCCGAAGCAGGCAGCGACTCTCTGCCTTACACGATGAAACTCACCTCGCTGCTCGCCCTGTTGCTCGCTGCAACGCCACTTGCCACCCAGGCCCAATCGGTCCTGCGCACACCAGCGCAGCATTGCGAACACGCACTCGCCAATCCGGTGGCACGCTACGTCATGCCCGCGCTGAATTCGAACGCGATTCGAGATGCGGTGTGCGACTGCGTCCGCGCTGCGGCCTTGCCGTCCGCTGCGGCCGCGTCGGTGCCGGCAACCGAAGCGCTGGCAGCAGAGACCGCGCGCACCTGCATGGCGCGCGCCGCACCGGCGGAACGGCAAGTGCCGCTGCCCCGCGAATCGCTGCTGGCGCTGCAGGACGCCCTGGACGGCAGCCTGTCCGCCGCCGGGCAGATGGACGCCAGCATCGACCTGCGCAACTGTCCGCGCCCCGAATACCCGATGGCCGCAGCGCAGGCGAATGCCACCGGCGTGACGAGGCTCGTACTCCAGGTCAACCGCCTGGGCCAGGTTGTCGATGCCGAAGTGGCGCGATCCGCCGGCACCACGCCGTACCACAAGATGCTCGATGCAGCCGCGCTGGTGGCGCTGATGCGCTGCAACGTGTCGCCCGCGCGCTGGCATGGGCACGTCATCGACGGTTGGGTCTCCGCCGACTACGTCTGGAAGCTGCGGTAGCCAGTCAGCACGCTCAGGCCTCCTCGGCCAGCAGCGCGTCGTCCACCCCCACCTGCGCCGGCGAGCGCCAGCTGGCGTCGCGCATCGAGCGCTGCACCAGCCCGTCCACGCCCAGCAGCTGCGCGAACAGCGCCATGCGCACCGGCACGCCGTTGTCGGTCTGGCGGAAGATCGCCAGCCGCGCATCGGTGTTCAGGTCGACGCTGAGGTCGAAGGCACCGGGCCGGCTGTCGCGCGGCAGCGGGTGCATCACCACCGTGTCGGGCTTGCCGGTGGCCGCCAGCAGCGCGGCATTCACCTCGAAATCGGCGCCATGCCCGTCGATCACCTCGTCGGTCGCGAAACGCTCCTTCTGGATGCGGGTGGCGTAGATCACGTCGGCCCCCTGCACGCCCGCGCTCAGGCGGTCGGTCTGCTCCACCACATGGCCGGCACGCGCGGCCACCTCCACCAGATCGGGCGGCAGTGCCAGCGACGGCGGCGAGACCAGGCTGATCTTCAGCCCGCGGTACAGCGCCAGCAGCCTGACCAGCGAGTGCACCGTGCGCCCGTACTTCAGGTCGCCGACGAGCGCGATGTGCGCACCATCCACCAGCTTGCCCAGGCGCGAGAACTCGCGCTGCAGCGTGTACAGGTCCAGCAGCGCCTGCGTGGGGTGCTCGCCGGGGCCGTCGCCGCCGTTGATCACCGGGATGTGCGTGGCGCGAGCGAACTCGGCCACCGCGCCCTGCTCGGGATGGCGCACCACCAGCACGTCGACATAGCCGCTGATGACGCGGCTGGTGTCGTAGATCGACTCGCCCTTGGCCATCGACGAGAAGGTGAAGCCGGTGGTGTCGCACACCGCGCCGCCCAGCCGGCAGAAGGCCGCACCGAAGCTCACCCGCGTGCGCGTGCTGGCCTCGAAGAACAGGTTGCCCAGCACCGCCCCTTCGAGCACCCGCGTGACCTTGCGGCGCCGCGCGATCGGCTGCATCACGTCGGCCAGCGCGAACAGCGCCTCCACCGCATCGCGGTTGAACTGCGACACGGACAGCAGGTGCACCGTGCCGGGCCAGTCCGCATGCAATGCCGAAGCATGTACGCTCTGCGTACCTCCCGGCATCCCGATGTCGCGCGCCAGGATCTCGGCGACGAATCGGCGCACCACCTCCGGCATGGCGCGGAACTCGGCCGATTCGTCCGGCAGCAACCAGGCGTCGAGCGCCCGCTTGCGGCTGCCGATGCGCTCGGCGAAGGCCTCGCGGGTGAGGTTCAGGCGGCGCATCGCGTCGCGCAGGAAGGCTTGCTGGGCTTGGATCATGGATCCGAAGTATACGCAATGCGCACATGCTGTTGCTCACCGTATTCTCCTGCCCTCAGGGGGATCACATGCCGACACGCGCCAATACTCGCTGCACATGCCACTGGAGCCGGACGTTCCTCGTCGTGCTGGGCCTCGGCGGATGGCTGGCTCCCGGCGGGGTCCGCGCAGACATCGACGACGACATCTCGCGCGCACTGCAGCTGACGTGCCGGTACGCAGACTACGGTTCGCTTCAGCTGACGAGCGTCTCGCTGGCGCCGGCGGCCGGTGATGGCGGGGACGTTCCGGGCACCTGGACGTTTCAGCGCGGTGATCAGGGTTCCGACAAGACATTCCTGGTGCGAAACGGACAGGCCGCCGAATGCGTCTTCCCGGGCGGCGCACGTGTTCGCGCCAAAGTCGGAGCCGGCAGCGTTCGCCCCTTCGGTCCTTGCGGTGCCGATCCGAACGTCTTCGTGTCCCTGTGGGTGAACCAGCGCAAGGTCGCCTCGAAGACGGACTTTGCAGGTCGCTGCCGCGACGACACCGAACAGCCCAGGGTGTCGTTCGACTTGAAGGCATTGCCGGATTGGTCGATCCGCAAGTGCCACACCCGCCGCGGCCAGCCAGCAGGCGGCGAAAGCAGCGGCAGCCCAACCCCGGCCAGCGAAGGCGACCTCACGGTCTGCGTGGACTACCCCGAGGTCTCGCGCTTTCCGATCGATGAGGTCGAGTACCCGCCGGCCGGCGCCGCGACTCGCCGGGCGGGCGATCTCGACGTCCTGACGGATGAGCATGAAGTCTGCGCGCCGGCTCGCATGGCAATGATCAGTGGCGGACTGCCGGTGACACCTCGACCCGGTGCCCTGGCGGTGCCGGCCTGGGGACCACCGACCACGGACCTGCCCGCCGAACTCGAAGGCAGCGAAGAAAGCGTCTTCGACTTCGACAACGACGGCGCGCCGGACCGCGTCTTCCGGCGCGAACTGATGACCGGCTACCTGTTCGGCACCGTGCTGCTGGTGCAACCGGGACATGCGAGCTCGCAACGTCCGGCGCGCGGGCCGACAAGCGAAGCGCGGGCCCGCCTGCTGCCCTGCCAGTGGGATCCGAATCGGCACCCGCTGCGGGACTGCCCACTGTTCTCGCAGCTTGCCGATGAAGCGGGCTTCGCGGTGAAGGACTCTCGCAATGGTCAGACGGTATGGTTCCGCTCGCGCTACACGCTGCTGCATCCCTTCTTCTACAAAGGCAGCACCTTTGTCGAGGCCATCAGCACCTCCGAGATCGGCAGCAAGAACCATCTCGCGGTGCTCAAGCCCCATGCGGAGGGCTTCGAGACCTCGTGCCTTTTCCGCAGGATCGAAGAGAACTTCTAGGTACGCATTGGCGGGCTGCGAACGCTCGCGCGCCGGCCGGAACGGCGATTCGGGTATCGTCGCTCGATGTCAAAGCCGCCCACCCCAGGCACCGGCACGCTGCACTTCCTGTGCGGCCACGCCGGTGCCGGCAAGAGCACGCTGGCCACCGCGCTGGCGGCGCAGCACGGCGCCACGCTGATCTGCGAAGACCTGTGGCTGTCGCGCCTGTTCGGCGACCAGATCCACAGCTTCGACGACTACCTGCGCTGCGCCCGGCGGCTGCGAACGGTGGTCGGCCCGCTGGTCATCGACCTGCTGGCCTCGGGCCGCAACGTGGTGCTGGACTTTCCGGCCAACACCCGCGCCTCGCGGGCCTGGTACCGCTCATTGTTCGAGCAGGCCGCGGCCGCTCATGTGCTGCACTATGTCGACACCTCGGACGAGCGCTGCCTGCGCCAGATCGCGCAGCGCAATGCCAACTTGTCCGAAGGCTCGCGCCACGTGACCGAAGCCGAGTTCCGCCACATCCGGTCGCTCTTCGAAGCGCCGGAAGCGGCGGAGGGCTTCACGCTGCGGGTTCTTGGCGAAAGCCGTTGACTTCCACCACTGGCGATCCGCATGTCGTACGTGACTCCCCTGGCCATCGAATGGCCTCACACGCTGTCCATCATGGCGCTGACCGCGCTATCGACCGCGAGCCAGGCGCAGTCCTTCGCCGGCACACCAGCGCAGCGCTGTCAGCGCGCGCTGATCAACCTCACAACGCCGGCTGCACCCGCTGCCAGCTGAACGGGCCGAAGCTGGTGGCGGTGGCCGCGGCCTTGCTGTCGTAGCCGGGGTTGACCGTGAGCTTCAGCCATTCCAGCGGCTGGGTGCTGCCGTGCACGACGAGGCGGTGGAAATTCGGCACGTTGTAGCCGCCGGGCTGGCTGGCGTAGGCATCGTCGCTGCAGGCGGCTGCACTGGCGCCGGAGGACGGCTCGACCAGGCAGGCCGCGCCCGGCACCAGCGGGTTGTCGGAGCGGTAGACGTGCGAATCGCCATTCACCAGCAGCACCGGCTTGCCGAAGGCCTTGGCGCGGGCGGCGATCAGGTCGATGAAGGGGCGATATTGCGCAACGTGAGCGGCCGCCTTGCCGTCCAGGTCCCACATGTCGGCCTGCACCTGGATCACCACCGCGATGTCGTTGGCGGCCACGGCGCGGTTGAACGCAGTGTCGATCCAGCGCTTGACGGCGGCCGAGCGATTGGCCACTTCCTGGGCCTGCGCCGGGCTCATCGCCGGCGCGCCGTACCAGGGGTCGGTGTCGTTGTTCGAACCGCCGGGCAGGTTCAGCGTCATCACCAGCACGCCGGCCTTCTCGAACCACACATGCTCGACGAAGCTGCTGTCGGTCGGGTTGGCGCTGTCGTATTCCACCGCCTGCGTGTGCAGGTCCATCGCCGCGCCCAGGGCCTTGCCCGGCCGGGCGAAGAACATCGAGCGCACCAGCGCCAGGTTGGCCAGCGGGTCGCCGCCGGCGTAGCTCAGCAGTGCGCCCGTGGCGTCGGTCTTGTACTCGACCTGGCCGGTGCCGGCGTTGTACGCGCCGCCCCCCTGCTTGGCCTTGTGGCAGTCGGCCCATTCGTTGTCGCCGGGCACGTAGACCATCGGGTGCTTCATCGCATTGAAGGCGGTGGCCACCGTCTGGTCGTAGGCCTGCGTGCAGTACTGCGAGCCCGAATGGATGTCGCCCACATGCAGCACCACGGCCACATCGGCATCGGCGTCGATGGCCTTCAGGAACGCCGGCAGGGCAGTGGTCTGCGCGGTGTCGGTGGCGCTGGTGCCGTACGGCACGTCGCCGATCAGCGCCAGCGTGAACTTGCTCGTGGTGTCCTCGCCACCGTCACCGCCGCCGCAAGCGGCCAGGGTCAAGGCGACCGCGCAGGCCAGCGGCGTCAACAGGTACTTCATTCGGGTTCTCGTCGGGGGGGTTGCTTCGGGGCGCGATGGTGGTCAGCGCGCATGACAAGGCCGTGACTTGTCGCACCGGCACCACGCCGCACGGCGTGGCACCGGCGTTAGAGTCGGCCCGGTTCGGCCCCCCCAGGAGATGACACATGCTCGAAGGTTCATGCCTCTGCGGCGCGGTGCGATGGCAGTTCAAGGGCCTGCCCGAATCGGCCACCGCCTGCAGCTGCACCGCCTGCCGCCGCTACGGCACGCTGTGGGCCTACGACTATGAAGACGAGGGCATCAGCGTCTCGGGCACCACCAAGGGCTACGTGCGCGGCCAGGCGCTGGGCTTCCACTTCTGCCCGGAGTGCGGCTGCATGGCCTACTGGCGCGGGCTGACGGTCGACGACCAAGGCCGGCGCCGCATCGCGGTGAACCTGCGGCTGACCGAGCCCGGGCCGATTGCCCACCTGCCGATCGACCACTTCGACGGACTCGACACATGGGACGACCTGCCGCGCGACGGGCGCTGCATCCGCGACATGTGGTTCTGAGCGGCCCCCAACCGCACGAGCGCAGTCTCCCCCGATGAAGATGACCCGGCCCCCCGCAGAGGTACCGCCTTCCTACGCACCCGAGCGACCTCTGCGGGACAAGGTGGGGCTCGTGCTGCTCGGCATCGCGCTGGGCGGGCTGGCGCTGTTGGTCAAGCAATGGTGGCTGGTGCCCTGGCTGCAGCGCCTGGCGGCGGCGCCGCGGGCCGTCGGACCCTTGGGGCTGCCGGTCGGCACATGGCTGGCCTATGGCCTGTTCGTCGGCCTGCCGCTGCTGGCCTGCCTGCCGACCTTGTTGCTTTGCTGGCGCGGCGCCCGGATCCTCCGGTCCGGCCGGGTCCCGCCGCCGGGCGAGCGGGTCTACCGGCGCACGCGAATCCGAAGCGGCCGCATCGCCACCGTTGCCGGCTGGCTGCACTTCGTGCCCACCGCCGGCCTGCTGGTGCTCGCGGCCTGGGGCGCCACCCAGGCGGGCCCGCTGGCGCGGCTGCTGGGCGTCGCACCATGATCGTGCGCCTGGCAAGAGCCTGTTGGCGCCCATGGCGCTGAGCCACGCCCGCGGGTCCGAGACGCGCATCGTGGGATCAGAACGCGCGCTGCAGGCAAGCATGGCCGACAGCCGCGCTTGACCTGCGAGGTCATCGCCAGCCGGCAGGCGCACCGGTACAACGGCGGCCTGTTCTCACTGCCTCCTTGCCTGCCATGCGCTTCGTCGTTCCGGTCTGCCTGCTGCTGGTCGCGCTGATCCACGCCCTGCCTGCCATCGGCCTGCTCGGGCCTGCGCGGCTGCAGCAGCTGTACGGCGTGGCGGTGGGCGAGCCGAACCTCGAGCTGCTGCTGCGCCACCGCGCCGTGCTGTTCGGCCTGCTGGCCGCCCTGCTGGGCTGGGCGGCGTTCCATCCGGCGCTGCATCGGCTGGGGCTGGTGGCGGGGCTTGCCAGCGTGTTGTCGTTCGTGCTGCTGGCGCAGGCGATCGGTCCGCTGAACCCCGCGTTGACGAGCGTTGCTCGGGTGGATCTCGTGGCGCTGGCGCTGCTGGCGATCGCCGGCGCGACGCATTTGCTGCAGGCCGACAGCGCTTGAGCGTCGCCTCGCCAAGCGCCCCCCCGCCTCAGGCCAGCAGGGCCGGCCACAGCCCGCTGGCGGGTCGCGCGGCCAGCCACTGCGCCGCCAGCCGGCCCACCTCGGCCAGCACGGCTTCATCGCCGTCACGCGGCGCCGGGCTGCCGCGATGCTGACTTTCGAAGTACGCGGCCACCAGCCAGGGTCCGCGGCCGCGGTCGGGCCACACGACGGCCACGTCATTCAACCGGTCGGGCAGGTCGCTCGACAAGCCGGTGCCGGTCTTGTCGCCGCTGCGCCAGCTGGGCGGCAGGCCGGCACGCAGGCGCCGCTGGCCGGTGCGGGTGGCTTCCATCCAAGCGCGCAGGCGCGCCTGGCTGGCGGCGTCCAGGCCCTCGGCGCTGAACTGCCGTGCCATCGTGCGTACCATCGCCGCCGGCGTCGTGGTGTCGGCCAGGCTGCCGGGCGGCACGTGGTTCAGCGCCGGCTCCACCCGGTCCAGCCGCGTCACGCCATCGCCCTGCGCCCGCAGCCAGGCGGTGAAGCCGGCCGGCCCGCCCAGCAGGCGCAGCAGCAGGTTGGCCGCGAGGTTGTCGCTCGCCACCTGGGCGGCCTCGGCCAGCTCGATCAGGCGCATGCCGCCGGCGGCCATGCGCGCGCCCGTCACCGGCATGTGCGGCACGCCGTCGGCCACGCCGAAGGGCACCCAGCGGTCCGGCGACCATTCACCGCGTGCGCAGCGCTGCAGCACCGCGGCGGCCAGCGGCAGCTTGAAGGTGGAGCACAGCGCGAAGCGTTCGTCGATCCGGTGGCCGGCCAGGCGCCCGCTGCCGGCATCGAACACCGCCACGCCGAGACGGCCGCCCGAGCGCTGTTCCAGCTCCGCCAGGCAGTCGGCCAACCGCTCGCCGCCGGCGCTGGCGCAGGCCGCCAGCGGCAGGCCGGCCAGCAGCGCGGCGGAAGCGGCAAGCAGGGTCTTCAGGCCGTGGCGGCGGGCGGTGTCGGTCATAGGCGGACTCATGGTGGGATGAAAGAATGGCGCCATTCTTCGAGGCACGTTGCCTGCGGGCCAACGAATCCTGCTCGGCACAGCCACAAGGTTTGCTCATGGCACTGGCGCGCTACTCGCTCAACACGCTGCATGTCTTCGCCGCCGCGGCGCGACACCTGAACTTCACCCGCGCGGCCGAGGCGCTGTGCGTCACGCAGGCCGCGGTGAGCCACCAGATCAAGCTGCTGGAAGCGCAGCTGGGCCGGCCGCTGTTCGTGCGCACCGCGCGCGGCCTGCAGCTCAGCGACGAAGGCGCGCTGCTGGCCGCGCCGCTGCAGCAGGCCTTCGACCAGATCGACGCGGCGCTGCGGCTGCTGGAACCGCAGGCGCCGGCCGAGCGGCTGACGGTGGGCGTGGTCGGCACCTTCGCGCATGGCTTCCTGCTCGAGCGCCTGCCCGCGTTCCAGGCACTGAACCCCGGCGTCGAGCTGAGGCTGCAAACGCACAACAACAAGGTCGACCTGGCCACCGAATCGCTGGACTACGCCATCCGCTTTGGCGACGGCGCCTGGCGCAGCGTGGACGCCGAGCCGCTGCTGGACGCGCCGCTGTCGCCGCTGTGCAGCCCGGCGCAGGCCGCCACGCTGCGCCGGCCGGAAGACCTGCGCCGCTGCGTGCTGCTGCGCTCGTACCGCAGCGAGGACTGGCCGGCCTGGTCGCAGGCCGCCGGCCTGCGACCGCTGCTGGCGCGCGGCGCGCAGTTCGACAGCTCGGTGCTGATGGCCCAGGCCGCGCAGCTGGGCGCGGGCATCGCGCTGGCGCCGCCGGCGATGTTCCGCCGCGAGCTGCAGCAGGGCCGGCTGGTGCAGCCCTTCGAGGTGGCCGTGGATGTCGGACGTTACTGGCTGACGCGCAGCCTGACGCGCGAGCCGCAGCCCGCGATGCTGGCGTTCCGGGCCTGGCTGCAGGCCGCCGTGCATGCCTGACCAGCCGCATTGGCTATGCTCCTCAGCCCCGTCCACTTGGCCATCCCCTCGCCGTGTCCACCGCCCCTGCGCCACTCGAACTGATCCGCTGGCAACAACTGCCCGAGGCACAGCGCACGACCCTGCGCGCGCTGCGCATCGACGCGCGGCAGATCGAATACGCCGGCACGCTCGACCGCGCGCTCGAAGTCTGCGAATCGTCCGATCCTGCCGATGTCGCCGGCCTGGCGATCTGCCTGGCCGGCTTGCCGGTCGGCTTCGTGGTGCTGCGCCGCGGAGCGAAGCGACCCGACTGGGCGCCGCCCGGTGCGGTGGCGCTGACCGGCATGCGGATCGGCCAGGACCATCAAGGGCAGGGCCTGGGGCCGCGCGCATTGCGGGCGGTGGAGCAGTGGCTGGCCGCGCACTGGCCCGACACGCGGCGTGTGGCGCTGACGGTCGACGACGAGAACCAGCGCGGCAAGCGGGCCTACTGGCGCGCCGGCTATGCCGACTACGCCAAGCCGCAGCCGGGCCGCATCGGGCTGGTGCGCTACCTGGCCAAGGCCCTGGCCAGTGCGCCGCCTGTCGACATCGCGCCGATCGACGCGCCACCGGCCGGCGCGGCCTGAGCACCCACGCCCCCGCTGCCGACGTGTCGTCCCTGTTCGCCCACATGGCCCTTGGCGCCGCCGGCCCCATGCTGTTGCGCCGCGGCTTCGCTGCGCGGCTGCCGCGCGCCACGCTGCCGGCCTGCGTGCTGCTGGCCGTGCTGCCCGACCTGGACTACCCGCTGCTGTGGCTGTTGCACGTGCAGCTCGAGCCGCGCATCACGCACAGCCTGGCCTTCTGCAGCGCCTGCGCCGTGCTGGCCTGGTTGCTGCTGCGGCGCTGGAGCGGCCCGGCGTGGGGCCTGGTGCTGTTCGCGGTGCTGCTGGCGGCCGCCTGCTCGCACCTGCTGCTCGACTACCTGGTCGGCGTGCATCCGCTGCCGCTGCTGTGGCCGGTCTCGCCCCACGGCTTCCGCTCGCCGGTCGGCCTGCTGCCCAGCGCTGGCCGGCTCGACCTGCACAACCCTTACCTGTGGCGCAATCTGCTGATCGAGGCCTGCATCCTCGGGCCGGCGATCCTGCTGCTGCGGGCGGGCCTGCCACGCCGGCCGCGCTGGCTGGCCGGCGCTGCGCCGAAGCTGGGGCTGCTGATCGTGATGCTGGCGGGCCTGGCCTGGTCGGTCTCGCTGCGGCGCTGAGCCGTCGCGACCTATCATCACCATCGACGCCGGTGCCGACAGACCGCTCGTGAACGACGCCCTTCGCCAGTTGGCCAGGACCCTGGCCCTCGACGACCCGACGCAGCTGCGGCTGCGCCTGGCCTTCGGCCATGCCTGCGCACTGCGGGTGCAGCACCTGCTGGAAGATGCCGAGGTGCACGCCTGCCTGGAGGGGCTGGGGCAGTTCCTGGCCGGCCGGGCCGGGCCTGCCGACCTGGACGCCTGGGCGGCCCTGGCCGCTCAGCGGGCACGCCAGCACCCGGGCTCGCGTTCGCTCGACGGCTGTGGGCATGCAGCCGTCTCGGCCTCGCATGCCGTGGCGCAGGCGCTGGCAGGCCGGGCCTTGCAGGCCGCCGACTATGCCGCCTATGCCCTGGTGTACGGCGAGGGCGGGTACGGCGCAGTGGCCGACCGGTCGTCGTTCGAGCCCGAGATGCGCTGGCAGCTGGCCTGCCTGCAGCGCCTGTCCGGCAGCGAGCCGGTCCTCCCAGTGGCTTCACCAGGCGCCCTCGATGAGCAGCCCTGACCCCGCACGCTGGCCCGAGCCCGGCCTCGTCGGGCGGAGCGCGGTTGTCGTCTCCAGCCGATGCTGAAACGAATCCTGGACCTGCTGGGCTCGCCGGCGAAGCCCGCGGCGGCCAAGGCATCGAATGTCTTCCAGATGGAGGCCCCTGCGGCGCTGCAAGCGCCAGATGTCGCGCCGCTCGACTTCGCCGGCTGCCTGGAGGTGATCGACGGGTTGCCGGTGCCGGACTGGCGCACGGTCGCTCAGTGGGTGAGCACGGTCCCCGGCCCCGACGCGCAGGCCGAGGCATGGTCGCGCGCCGAAATGGCCTGGCTTGCGCATCTGCAGGGTGCTCTGGGTCCCGGCTATCACATCGCGGCGCATCGCGACTCGTTGCTGTTGTCCAGCCTTGAGCCAAGGGCGGCGACGGCCACGGTCGAGTTCATGACGCGCACCGTGTCCCGCATCGACAAGGTGCTGGCCGGCGTGTCCAGGGCGCCGGCATCGGGACGCGACATCCTGCTGGTGTTCCACGACGAGGACACCTACTACCGCTACGTGTCCCGCTACTACCCGGAGGATGGCGAGTTCGCCTTCAGCGGCGGCATGCACATTCGCAATGGCTGCAGCCACTTCGTGACCTTCGATGCCGAATTGCGCGCGATCGAGCCGGTCATCGCGCACGAAATGACGCATGCCTGTCTTGCCCACCTACCCTTGCCCGCCTGGGTGAACGAGGGCCTGGCGGTCAACACCGAGCGCCGCCTGTGCCCGCCGCTGTCGCAACGCTACACCGCCCAGCAGCTGCACTGGATGCATCGGAAGTTCTGGACACCGGCGCGGATGCAGGAATTCTGGAGCGGCCGGTCGTTCCTGCGCAGCGATGAAGGCAACCTGCTCTCCTACGAGCTGGCGCGCATCCTGATAGAGCAGTTCGCCCGCGACTGGGCACCGTTCGCGGCCTTCGTCAACGCGGCCGATCTCGCCGACGCAGGACTGGGCTCGGCACGGCAGCACCTGGGCATCGACCTCGGTCCCGCGGTGTGTGCGCTGGTCGAGGGCGATGCGAGCCAGGACTGGTCGCCGCAGCCGCAGGTCTGGCATGAGCAACCCGAACGCGGTGCGTTCTGATCGAGATCCCCCATGTGCCGCAACATCAAGACCCTGTTCAACTTCGAACCGCCGGCCACCGAGCTGGAGATCCGCGATGCCTCGCTGCAGTTCGTGCGCAAGCTCAGCGGCTTCAACGTGCCGTCGCAGGCCAACCAGGCGGCGTTCGACCGCGCAGTGGAAGAGGTGGCCACGTCGGCGCGCACGCTGATCGCCTCGATGCGCACCAGCGCGCCGCCGCGCAACCGAGAGGTCGAAGCGGCGAAGGCGCGCGAGCGCTCGATCGCGCGCTTCAGCCCGCGCGGCGACTGACCGGACGACTCAGCCCGCCCCGCCCTGCCCGGCGATCTGCTGGCGCAGCCGCTCTTCCTGCTCGCGCAGCTCGGGCGTGAAGGCTTCGCCGAAGTCCTCGGCCTCGAAGATGCGGCGGATCTCGATCTCCGAATCGCCGAGCATCGGATTCGGGCAGCGCTTGACCCATTCCACCGCCTCGGCCATCGAGGCGCATTGCCAGAGCCAGTAGCCGGCCACCAGTTCCTTGGTCTCGGTGAACGGGCCGTCGATCACCGTGCGGTCCTGGCCCGAGAAGCGCACCCGCACCCCGCGCGAGCTGGGGTGCAGGCCCTCGCCGCCGAGCATCACGCCGGCCTTGACCAGTTCCTCGTTGTAGCGGCCCATCGCGGCCAGCAGCTCTTCGCTGGGCATCACGCCGGCCTCGCTGTTGGCATCGGCCTTCACCATCACCATGAATCGCATGTCGTTCTCCTCTTGCGTTCACCTGCACGACGAACGAGCCGGCGGGATTTCGACATGCTCGGCCTTCGACAGGCCCCAACGCAACCAATGAAACCCGGCCACGGCCTGGGCTGAAGCCGCCTTGAAGCAGGCGGGCACCACGATACCGGCCATGAACCGCCGCCACCTCTGCACCCGCCTGCTGCTGGCCGCCGCGCTGCCGAGCGCGCTGTCGACAGCACCGGCGCTCGCCGCCCCACCCTCTGCGCCCTCCGCCGGAAGCCCCCCGATGCTAACCCTTGACTGGCGCGGCAGCGCCTACCACCACCGCTGGTCGCGCGCCGGCCAGCACGAGTTCACGCCCGCCGGCGACGAAGACCTGAACCGCTGGCGCGACATGCTGACGCTGAACCTGCACGAGCAGGTGACCAGCGGCGAGCAGCTGGCCGCAGCCGCCAACCAGGTGCTGGCCAACTACCAGCAGCATGGCGGCAAGATCCTGGTGACGCGCTCGACGCCGCGCACGCCCGAGCGGCCGGCCGAGCACCTGATCGCCGCCGTGCTGGGCACCCCGCAGCTGCTGGAGGCGGTGTTCGCCCGCTGCCTGATGCATGAAGGCCGCGGGCTGGTCGCGGTGGTCTCGCACCGCCTGTACGGCCAGGCCGTCGGCCCGCAGATGAGCCAATGGCTGGCGCAGAACGGCCCGGCGACCGAGCAGGCGCTGATGGGCTGGACAGCGCTGCCCAGGCTGGCGGAACTGCGCAAGCTGCCGCAGAGCTAACTGATCCGGTCCGCCGGCGGACCACCGCGCCGGCAGCAGTACGTGTCGACAGAATTGTGGATACACAGGGATTGCTGTGTCCCGACGGCAGGCCGGAGAATCAACGGCGATGCCAGGAGCCGGAGAGCTCGCGCAGTCTGGCCGCACGCCGGCAGCTCGGGGGGGGGGGGGGGCGGTTTGCGCCGAAGCTGGTCCCACCCCCCGGGCCCGTAACAAACCGTCCCCCTCGGGGATGGCGAAACCCCCGAAACGAACACCCACGAAGGGGATGGGGGGGCGGGGGGGGCGCGGGGGGGGGGGGGGGGGGGGGGGGGGGCGTCTGGCGCCGACGCGGATCCCACCCACCGGCCGCGCAACACATCGTCCCCATCGCGGATGGCGAACCCACCGATCGGAATCACCATGCAGGGATGGCTCGATTCGGAAGGATTACAAGGTCTGCAGCGGCGGCGATGTGCCATTGTCTTCGCGGATCAGGTCGAGTCCGTTCGCATCATGCGGCGCGATGAAACCAAGGCCATCGCGCGATGGCGGCAGTTCGCGGCCGAGGCCCGCAGCCACTGGGTGCCAAGTGCGGGCGGGCGCTTGGTGAGAACCGATGGCGATGGCCTGCTCATCGAGTTCCCAGGGGCCTTGCAGGCTGCTGCCTGCGCCTTCGAGTTGCATGCGGGCATGGCGCCCTTGAACCGCGGTCAGGCCCAGGACGAAGCCCTAGCCTTGCGCATCGGCATCCACGTCGACGACATCCTGTTCGACGATGTCGAAGCCTATGGCTCCGGCGTCAACCTGGCCAAGCGCATCACGACACTGGCAGGCCCGGGGCAGACACTGCTGTCGAGTGCCGCTCGCGAAGAGCTGGCCGACGGTCTGCATGGCGACATCCAGGACCTGGGGCTGCGCTACGTCAAGCACCTGGAGGAACCCATTCGCGTGTTCGCCGCAAACGCTCCCAGGGCGCTGGCGCTGTCGCGCGCCGCCGGCCCGCCGGCAGTCGATGCCGGCGAACTGCGGCCGACACTGGCCGTGGTGCCCTTCGAATCAATGCCCGAAGACGCGGCCCACGATGCGCTGGGCTACGCTATCGCTGACGAAATCATCGCGGCGCTGTCGCGGCATCCGGCGTTGCGCGTGCTGTCGCGGGCCAGCACCGGCCCGCTGCGTCGAACCGTCGGCTCGACGGCCGGCCTGCACGCACTGACCGGTGCCAGCTACCTGCTCACCGGGCGCCTCTACCCCTTCGGTCAGCGCGTGCGGACCAGCATCGAACTGTGCGAGCTGCCGTCCGGCGAAGTGATCTGGGCGGCCAATCTCACGGCCGACGTCGCGGCGTTGTTCGAGGGGCAGGACCATCTGGTGCCGCATGTCGTCGCCAGCGTGAGCAACCGACTGCTCGCCCATGAGGCATCGCGGGTGCGCAGCCTGCCCACGGACAGCCTGGCCTCGTACCGGCTGTACCTGGGCGCCACCGGGCTCATCACCAGCCTTGTCCCGGCCCAGTTCGACAAGGCCCGCGAACTGCTCGACAGACTGGTCGAACGGCATCCGCGACAGGCGGTGCTGGCGGCTCTTCGTTCGAACTGGCACATGTTCCGTATCCTCCAAGGCTGGACGAGCGACATGTCCGACGAAGCGTCCAGGGCCCTGGCATTCGCCGACCGTGCACTAGACCTGGACGCCGGGCTGCCCGAGGCGTTGGTGGCCAAGGGCATTGCGCAGGTCTTCACCGCGCGCGACTTCGACGCCGCCGGCCAGTGCTACCAGGCGGCACTCGCCGCCAACCCGCAGCACCCGATGGCCTGGGCCCGGCAGTCGGAAGTCGAACGCGTGAGCGGCAAGCCCGAGAGCGCACGGCGCTCCGCGGCGCAGGCTCTGGCGCTGTCACCGCTCGATCCGCAGCGCTTCGTCTTCGAGTCCTTCGCCGGCAGCGCGGCACTCGCCGCGGGCGCCTTCGCGGACGCCGAGCAGCATGCGCGCGCGTCGTTGCGATTGAACCTGCTGCACGCCCCGGCACATCGCCTGCTGGTGGCCGCGCTGGGCCTGGCAGGCCAGGGCGAGGCTGCGCGAGCCGCGGCCACGAACTACCTGGCGGTGTTCCCCGGCGCCAGGGTCAGCAGCGGCTTTTCCCATGCCACGGGCGCGGCGGCAGCCAGCACACCCTTCGCGTCGGCACTCCGGGAGGCCGGTGTGCCGCCCTGAGCGGCGCTGGTCCGAGCAGCGCCAGGCTGAGGCCCAATCCCCAAAGAAGAACAGGGAGAACGACAGTGTCCGTGTATCGAGTTTCCCCGGGCGCGTGGCTGAGCGGCTACGACGCGTTGCTCGGTGTCGCAGCGGCGCCGATCGACAAGCGACGCGCCGCGCAGGCGCCGATCGACATCAACCGACAAGCGGTTGCGCTCGCACCCATCGACCGACTGCAGGCTGCGAGTGCACCGATCGACCGGCCGCCTACCGGCCATGCGCCCATCGACAGTCCGCGCAGCGCCGCAGCGCCGATCGATGTCGGCGGCATGCGTGGAGGCTGGCCGCAGCCCAGCCCAGCGCCACGACCGCGCGACTGGGACGGCGTGGATCCCGCCTGGAGCTACGCTAGCGAAGCCGCGCTGCGGTCCATCGCACTGCGCAAGACTCGGCTGACCATCATTCGCGGCGAGACGCCGCTGTCGGATGAAAAAATCCGTCGGGCCAGCCTTCTGGGCCAGCCCCTGAATGGCACATCCCTCTGGCGCTGGGCGCCGCAGTTCCGCCATTCGGCATTGCTGGCGGAATTGCAGGGCCGCTGTCAGGTGACGGGCCACTCGCTGTGGGTCCTTCAGGCAGCCGGCACTGCCGGCAACGCCAGGCCGCCGACCCAGCAGCAGATCCGCGCGATCCGCGTGTTCACCCTGGACCAGGCGCTGAGCGAGCCCGAGTTGCGCGACCAGGTCGACAAGGTGCTGCGGGCCGCGGTCGAACGGGAGGACCGTTTGCCTGAGATCCTGTCGCAAGCCGACGACTTCTGGCCGTTCTTCGAAGCCGTGATCGGCCTTTCGCTGGACACGGCGCCACGACTGACCGAACTGATCGATGTCGTGCACACCTGGGGCTTGCATGTGACGATGGCCCTCAAGAATGCCGTTGCGGCGCAGCGGCCTTTCCAGGTGTCTTCGCTGGTGGTGCCGGTGATGCCCACGCCGGCCCACGGTTCGCTGCCGAGCGGCCATGCCACGATGTCGGCCCTGCTGGCGGAAGTGCTGACCCTGTTGTTGTTCGACGAGAACAGCGCGCGTTCGCGCGAGCGGGCTGGCGAGCTCGATCGATTGAGCCGGCGCATCGCCTTCAATCGCGTCGTGGCGGGCCTGCATTTCCCGTACGACAACCTCGTGGGGTATGCGCTGGGCACCCAGCTCGCCCGGATCTTGGCAGCGCTGTGTGCCTCCGTGGGCGAGGAAGGCAAGGCCGCCTGCCCCCGGCTGGTCGACAGCCAGCGCATCCGGGCGCTGAGTGGCAAGCTCGAACTGCGCGAAGGCGATGGCGCGCGCCTACCGGCAACCGTCAGCAGGACCTCCTTGGCCCCGGCCGAGGGGCTTCGCACGCTGTGGGCCGAAGTAAAGCGAGAACTCGCCCAACTCCGGACCTGAACCGCCACCCCTGTTCCAGGGAGCTTCGATGACCCTCAGCTGGAAGGCGCCGCAGGATGCGGCCATCGTCCCTCGACGCGACCAAGCGGCCCACACCGCGGTTGTCGACCCCTACTATGTCTGGGCGACCCTGACCGGCTGGCGCGGCTACATGGCCTATGCGGGCCAACGGTCCGATGCGAAGGCGGATCCGCCTCTGGAGGTGATGCTGCTATGCGCGGTACAGGATGTGCAGCTCATCCGGCAACTCAGCGATGACAAGGTGCTGCAGATCGGCGAGATCTACCGCCGCGATATTCCCGGCGGCACGGGCCCGACGCGCCACTTCACCGCGCGCATCCCACGCAGCCAGCTGGCTGCGTTTGTCGCGGCGCCACCGAAGGGCCTGCGCTGGCAACTGGCCCAACCCTTGCGCGATGCCGAGCGTGTGGCGCGCGGCTCGGCGATGGGCGAGTACGGCCCCAGCCGTAACAAGGTCGACTTCCGTGCGCCCCAGAGGCTCAAGGCGGTGGTGAGCGACGCGCTGCGGCAACCCGCGCCAGCGCGTCCGGCCCAGGTCATCGGCGTCATCGACTTCGGCTGCCCGTTCCTCAACGTCTGCTTTGCCGATGCGCAAGCCGCGCCGGTACCAGGCGAACGCAATGACCCTTCCGCACCGCGCAGCCGCATCCACGCGCTGTGGGATCAGGGGTCCGAGCCGCGCGCCGCATCCGCCTGGCCCTGGCGCCCGACGGACAGTCTGGGCTATGGCCGTCAGCTCAATGCGCCAGTGATCAATGCGCTGTATGCCGCCGTTCATCCGCACGGACGGCCGACGCCGCCCGACGAAGACGAGGCATCGGTCTATCGGGGCATCGACTACCTGATCGACTACGACGACGCCAGGCGGCGCCTCTGGCATGCGACGCACGGGGCCCATGTGCTCGACCTCGCCGCCGGCAGCCTCGACCCCCTCACAGGCGAGCGCGACCTCGCCAGCGAGTCCCGGATCATCTTCGTGCAACTTCCCTCGCTGACAGCTGCCGACAGCTCCGGCGCGTCGCTGGGTGCCCATGTGCTCGATGGCGTTCGCTACATTCTCGACATGGCGTCGCCTGAAGCCAAGGTCGTCATTAACCTCAGCTACGGTGCGCTGGCCGGCTCCCACGACGGCCGTTCATTGATTGAGCAGGCCCTCGACGAGATCCTGGAGCAGCGGGCGGCCAATCTCGCGATCGTGCTGGCTGCCGGCAATTCACGAGAGCGGCGGCAGCATGCGTGCCGCGTCGCCCGCAACGAGCGCAGCGCATTCTTCCGACTGGAGATGGCCACCGGGGATACGACCGACACCTTCGTGGAAGCCTGGTACGCCCCACCCCCTGCCGGCTGGAGCCTGGCGTTCAGGGTGCGCGGGCCTGACCGCGTCTGGACCGACTGGGTCGCCCCCGGCCGGCAGACATGCATGGTCGACACGGGCAACGACAATCAGGTCGTCGCCTTGCTCAGGCACGACACCCTCGCACCCGACGCAAGGCTGCAGCGCTGCCTGCTGGCCCTCGCCCCCACGGCACAACCGCCGAACTTGGCGACCTCCCTGGCTCCGGCCGGTGCATGGGATATCGAAGCGGAGCTCCGGCGCACCCCGGTGGAGGGCAGGCATCCGCCCTGCGACGGAATCACCATCGACGTGTGGATCCAGCGCGACGAGCCGGGCGACAACGCCGAGGCCGGCGAATCCATCCTCGTCAACCAGGACCTCGGTGACGACCACTCGACCTTGAGCAACCTGGCCACCGGCAAGCGCACGGTGGTGGTGGGAGGCTTCCGGCGCAGCGACGGCGATCCTGCTCCCTACTCCTCGATCGGGCCACGCGCCCAGGGCCTGCCGATGATGCTGGCCGCCTGCGAGGAGGACGCGGTCCATCCGTCCATCAGGGCCACCGCCGTTCGCAGCGGCGAATCGTTCCGCATGAACGGCACCAGCGTGGCAGCACCGGTGCTCTCCCGCCGGCTGTACGAAGCGCTTGTGCGCAAGGATGGCACCATCGCCGGTCTGCAGGGCTGGCGGGCGCTGTTGAAGGGGCTGGCTCGGACGCATCCGTCGACTGTTCGGGTTGCCGACCCGGCACCGCTCGACCGAGCCGAGTCGAAGTGATGCAGCTAACGCTATAAAGGTGCGTCCAGCCGGGCGACGGCGGGAGCCGTCGACGGTCCCGACCGAAAGCGGCTGGGGTTAGCCCCCGCCACCCGCTTCATCAGCCGCCGCAGCGCGGTGGCGTCCTGGTAGCCCACCGCCTCGGCCACCTGGTCCACCGTCATCCGGCTGCTTTCCAGCAGCGCCCGCGCGCGCCGCAGCTTGACGCTTTGCACCAGCGCCAGCGGGCTCTTGCCGGTGGCGCGGCGCACGTGGCGCGCCAGCGTGCGTTCGGACATGCAGAACTCCTGCGCCAGCGCGGCGATGCCGGGCGGATGCGGCAACGCAGCCTCGACCCGCGCCGCCAGCCGCGCCACCAGGTCATTGCCGCTGGCCAGCACCTCGGGCACGATGAACGGCGCCTGCGCCTGCCGCGCATCGACCAGCAGCATGCGCGACACCGCGTCGGCCAGCGCGCTGCCGCAGCGCGAACGGATCAGGTGCAGCATCAGATCCGTCTGCGCAAAAGCCGCGCCGGCGCTGAGCACCGGGCCGTCTTCGCAGACCATGCGGTCGGCGTCGACCTTGGCCGTCGGCGCCAGCCGTTGCAGCATGGGCGCCAGCCACCAGGTGGTGGTGGCGCGGCGGCCGGCCAGCAGGCCCGCGGCCTGCAGCAGGAACACCGCCGAACACGAAGCCGCCACCGCGCCGCCGCCACCCGCATGGCGTGCGAGCGCGGCCGCCACCCGCGCCGCCTCGGCGCCGGCCAGGCCCCGCTGCACGCTGCCGGGCGTCTGCCAGCCCAGGCCGGGCAGCAGCCAGGTGGACTTGTCGGCCCGCGCGCGCTGCGGCAGTGCGGTGGTCTGCACCGCCATGCCGCCCTGCAGCGGCAGCAGGCCGCCGGCCACCGAGCACACCCGCCAGCGCGGTACCGCGATGCCGGCGCGCGGCGCCAGCGACGCGGCTGCCGCCAGCATGTCCAGCGTGGCCGCCACGCTGCTGGCGTAGGCGCCCTCGAGCACCACGACGGTGAAATCCAACATGTCCGAATCCGCCTTGAAGATGTCAATTGAGACACTTCGATTCTGGGCGGCGGGCAGCTCCAATGCAAGCCACCGTCACCCGCAGGAGCAGCGCTTGAGTACGACAACGACAGCCCTCGACGACACGCTGGAAGACTTCACGCCGCGCGAGATCACGCTCGACGGCATCACCCGGCGCGTGTACGTGTCGGGCAGCGGCCCGGCGGTGATCGTGATGGCCGAGATGCCGGGCATCAGCCCGCATGTCGCTCGCTTTGCGCGTTGGGTGCGCGAGGCCGGCTTCACCGTCTGGATGCCCTCGCTGTTCGGCCGCGACGGTGCCGTGCCCCAGGCCGAGGAAGGCATCGCGGTCTTCAGGCGCGCCTGCATCAGCGCCGAGTTCAGGGCCCTGGCGGCCAACCAGTCGAGCCCGGTCACGCAGTGGCTGCGCGCGCTGGCGCGCTTCGCGCATGGCGAATGCGGCGGGCCGGGCGTGGGGGCTGGGGCGGGTACGGGTGCTGGCGGAGGTGCCGGGGCAGGTGTGGGTGCCGGTGCGGGCGTGGGCGCCGGTGCAGGCGTGGGCGCCGGGGCAGGCGTTGGCGCCGGTGCGGGCGTGGGCGCCGGTGCAGGCGTGGGTGCCGGTGCAGGCGTAGGTGCCGGTGCAGGCGTGGGCGCTGGTGCAGGCGTGGGTGCCGGTGCAGGCGTGGGT
>CAZXLI010000006.1:0-66060 GCA_964641795.1 uncultured Bordetella sp.
AAGACGACCGGCGTCGTCATGTCCACGTCGAAGAAGCTGAGCGGATTGCCGTCCTGGGTGACGCGGAAGTGCTGCGCGGTAACGGCGCGGTCAGGCAGGCACTGCACGTCCAGACCCGTGCGGCCGGAGGCGGCGTGGGCGAACCAGTCGCCCGGGTTGCAGCTGGTGGTCCGCGTCGTGCTGACGGTCAGGCTTCGGCTGCAGCTGTAGTTGCCGACGCCGACGTAGCGCAGGCAATTGCGTGGCTGCATGCCGGCGGGCACCGGCGTGACCGTGGTGGTGCAACCGCTGTAGTAGGCAGCCAGGCTGCCCAGCTCGGCCGACGGCGTCCGGCCGATTGCGCGCGCGGCAGTCACGGCAGGGTCATCGGCGCCGATCGTCGGGCGCGGCGTGTTTGCCGAGGAGAAGGCGCCACGCTGCGCCTGGCAGAGCGGGTCGGTGGGCGTCAGTGCACAGGCAGACAGCCTCGCGCTGCCCTGAGACGACAGGTTGGGCTGGCGGTAGTAGCTGCGCTCAGGAGGGGTGGTCGTGTAGCCCGGGACCACGGCGGTGGCGCCCGGTGTGGTGACGTTGCCGCGTGCCACTGGGTTCGCGGCCTGGCCGGCGGCGACACCTTCCTCGTGCGGGCCGGCGACGGCTGCCGTCTGCGTTGTCAGGAAGCAGGCGGCGGTGATGCCGGCGACGAGGCGGCGCCACGGCGAGGCGCGGCTCGCCGTGGATGGCGGCGAGGCAGTGAGGTGGCTATCGAGGCCTGGCGGGGGCGGTGGAAGCACGCCCCATGGTCAGGGGCGGTCCGGTCGGTGTCTCGGGGAAACGGGGTGCACGAGGGTGGGGTTTCGATGCTGGGCAAGCGTTTGGTGAACGGCTGTTCGGCAGTGGGAGCGGTCGTCTGTCGAGAGCGGCCGAAGGGCTGATCACCGCCGCGGATCGGGCGTTCACCGGACTGCCAACCAGGTGCGCCCGACCCTGAACGCCATCTCGGGTTCTTACCCCCTGCTCCCTCCCTACCTTCACGCTGATGGTGCGCCGTCGGATCAGGCGCGCAGCGTCACGGCTTCCACGCGCCGTCGACAAGCGTCATCCATCATCACCACGCATCTAGCGACGCTTCGTGTACGAGCCAATCTCGTTGTAGCGTCGAATGCCGACGTTCGGATCGAAGCGCGCGTCCAGCATCGGAGACGAGAGGTACAGCAGTACCAGAACCTCTCCTGCCTTGCCCGGGATGCACTCCTCGGTAACCTCGTAGTTCTCGGCGTCGTCATTCTCGAACCAAACCTCGCCCGGTTGCTTGCGTGCCGATGCCACGCGTGTTCCGGCAGTCAGGAGGCCGTGAGCAAATGAGTCGTCGTCCAAGCGGCTGCGCAGCCACCAGCGGCGTGGCACGTGCCTGGCGGGCTTGCTCCACTTGAGCCCTTGGGCCGAGTAGCAGGCGACGATCACTGGCAGCGTATCGATGTCGGCCAAGCGGATTGCCGTTGCCAAGAGGCTGGTCTCGTAGTCGTTCGATAGGCCATCGAGCTCCTTGAAACCGGGCTTCCCCAGCGCCTTTACAGCGGGCCCGAAGAACACTGCTGGCATGAGCAGGTGCGCCGAATACTCGTCGGCCTCGCGCTCGCGCGGCTTGTCCGATATCAGGTTACGGTCGGGGTCGTCGGCGCGGCACGCGAACGACTTTCCTCGGTGTAGTTCCCAGTGCCCGAGTTCATGCCCCACCGAGAATCTTTCCCGACCTCGGACGCTCGAGGGCCGAATCGTCGCGATCGCGCGGTCACCGGCGCCGACCAGCATGGCCTCGCAGCCCTCGAGTGCCTCGTACTCCACCAGCATTCGGGCGTCGAAGGCGATCGCGTCGACGTCAATGTCGCGCGGGTCGCTGATGCCGAGCTCCGCGATTCGGGCCTCGGCCCGCTCGCCAGGGGTCATCGGGAATCATCCCCAGCCCCGGGCGGGACGACGCCAAGACGAACAAACTTGCTGTACAGGGCGAGCGCAGCCTGGTCCGACAACTCATCGAGCTGGCGCGCCGCCATGGTGTACCGGCCGGTGTTGGCCGCCTCGCGGAGAAAGGCCTTGGCCTCGGTGGCGCTCACCGACCCGCTGCCGCGGAGACGCGAGAGCGCCCGCGCTCCCGCAAGGCCTGCCTTGGCGGCGGCAAGTCGACGCTTGGCGGCTTCCTGTTTCGCCGCGCTCAGCAGAGTCAGCCCACGTGCCTGGATGGCGGCCGGACCATCGCCGTCGAGCACCTGCTCGTCGCTCATGCCCATCAACTCGGCAAGCAGTGCGTCCAGCAGGACGATCAGGTCATCCTGCGGCTTTTGAGGCGCAGTCATTTCGGGTTCCTCGCAGCAGCAGCCGACTTCAGCTTGCGCAGCAAGCGCTGTCGTGCCGCATCAAATTGTTTGGCGTCGAGTCCGGTTTCCTGCTTGGCCTCGGCACCGCTATAGCCCATGGCCCATGCCATCAGTACCAGCTCGGCCTGATCGTCGCCCTGGACGAGCTGCTCGATCGCCGCCAGTTGCTGGCGCCCTTCCAGGGTGTCCTGAGGGCCAAGGTGCTGGACGGCGTGCACCGGCGAGGGCCGCCCCTCTTCGGGCGCCTCCTCTTCGCCGGTCGACACGACGGCGAACTGGTCGATCGGCGCGTTCTCGACCTTCTTTTTCGCGTTGCTGGCGACGCTGTGCATCGCCACCTTCAGCGTGACCAGCGGATGCACGCCGCGCTGCCAAGTCCGCTCCTCGCCAAGGAGGTCCGTTAGGGTCTCCTGCAGCAGATCTTCCGCGGTCATGTCGGTCAGCCCGTGTGCCGCCGCCCGCGCCAGGCTCTCGGCGCGGCCCCAGTCGCCGGGCGACATCGCGCCCAGCAACGCCTCACGCTCGGCCTTGGACAGTGGCTCTTCGTCTGGTGGTTTGGGTTGTTCCATCGTTCGGCTTCCGACCGGTATGACTCCTGGCGATCGCGATCTGGACGCGCGCCGAATGTTTTTTTTCAGCCGTCCTCGGCTGGGGCGCTGGAGAGTCCTACAGGGTGCGAAACCACAAGGAGCACCCCAGTATGAACACGGAAACGGAAGAAGCCAACTCGGAGCGCCGGAGCTTTGAGATCGTCATTAACGGCGAACAGCACGTGGTGCCGCGTCGCCGCCTGACCTTCGAGGACGTTGTCCGGCTGGCCTTCGACGACGCCACCTTCAACGACGACATCGTCTACACGGTCACTTACAAGCGCGGTCCCGAGCAGAACCGGGAAGGCTCGCTGGTCGCCGGCGAGGCAGTGTTCGTCACCAACGGGATGATCTTCAATGCAAAGCGAACTGATAAGTCGTAGTCCTGACCTACTCAGGCTGCGCGACGAGGGCTACGAGCTCGAAATCCGCTCTGGGCACCTGCTGGTGCACAGGGTGCCCTACGTCAACGCCGCCGGCGCCATCGGATACGGCGTGCTGGTGTCGGACCTGACGCTAGCGGGCGACGCCACGACGCGGCCGGGCAACCACGTGGCGTGGTTCATCGGCGAGCACCCGTGTGACCGCGCCGGTCGCGAGATCACTGCGATCCGCCACGGCACGGCGAAGTTCGATCTGGCGCCGGACATAACGGCGAATCACGCCTTCTCGAACAAGCCGCCGACCGGGTACCCGGACTACCACGCCAAGATGACGCGCTACATCGAGATCATCAGCGCGCCGGCGCAGTCGCTGCAACCGGGCCTGACGGCGCGCACCTACCGCCCGATGGCGGCCGATGAGGCCGAGACCGTGTTCCGCTACATCGACTCGGCCTCGAGCCGCGCCGGCATCATGGCCGTCACGGCCAAGCTGTCGGGGGCGCGCATCGCCATCGTCGGTCTGGGCGGCACGGGCTCGTACCTGCTGGATCTCGTCGCCAAGACGCCAGTCCTGGAGATCCATCTCTACGACGGCGACCTCTTCCAGCAGCACAACGCGTTCAGGGCACCTTCGGCCGCATCCCTGGAAGAGCTGCACGCGAAGCCCACGAAGGTGGCCTACCTGGCGGCGCTCTACGGCAAGATGCGCCGCGGCATCGTGCCGCACGAGGTCTTCGTCGACGAGACGAACATGGGCGAGCTCGTGGGGTACGACTTCGTGTTCCTGTGCATGGACAGCGGGCCGGCCAAGCGCCTGATCATCGAGACGTTGCAGACCGCCGGGCGCTCGTTCGTCGACACCGGTATCGGCGTCGAGCTGCAGCAGGCCAGGCTTCAGCTCTGGGGCATCTGCCGGGTGACGACCAGCACCGCGGACCAGCAGAACCACGTCGCGCAACGCGTGTCCTGCGCGGCGAACGACGACGACCTCTACGCCCGAAACATCCAGCTCGCCGAGCTGAATTCCCTGTGCGCTGTGATGGCCGTGATCAAGTGGAAGAAGCTCTGCGGCTTCTACGTCGACGACGACCGGGAGCACGACTCGACCTACACGACGAACACCAACCTCCTGACGAGCGACGTGACGCGGTGAAGCACCAGACCTACACCTTCCGGTTCGTCGAGTTCATGCCGAAGGTGCTCGACGAGGGCGCGCTCTACGTGTCGATGACCTACGCGACGGCGAGCCACCGATGCTTCTGCGGCTGTGGCATGAAGGTGGTGACACCGCTGTCGCCTACAGACTGGCGGCTCACCTTCGACGGCGACTCGCTGTCGCTTTATCCGTCGATCGGCAACTGGAGCTACCCGTGCCGGTCGCACTACATCCTGCGCGGCAACCGCGTCGTCTGGGCGGGACCGATGTCAGACACGGATGTTCGCGCGGTGCGCGATGCCGATGTTCGCGACAAGCGGCGCTACTACCGCCAGCGGCTCGATCCGCAGACGGCTCCAGTGCCGTCCGCCGTACTACCGCCAGCACACGCCAGCGTGCGCCCGCCAGGCCGGTGGCGGCGCTTGCTGGACTGGTTCAGATGAGATGTATCCGAGCGTGGTCTGTTGATGCCTACCGGCGAGAGGCAAAGTGGGAGCGGCGCCTATCGCTGTGGACGAACTGAAGCTCCGGCGCTCTGGTTCAGGTATCGCATCGCGTACTCCAGGGTCACATCTCCCGCGACCTTCACAGACTGCGGCAACGAGCCACATACGCGGGATGCACATGCCTCGGCGCCGGCGCCGTCCGCGACTAGGACGAATGTCGGCGTCCTCGTGATCCCATGGCGATCGAACGCTTCCGGATCGATCTGGACGGCAACGCGGCGGCTTCCGATCAGCGCCTGCATGCGGGTCACCGTGTCGCGGATCGAGCCGTTGATCAACCCCCGCAGCACCAGCGTCGCGCCCGCCCCCGAGGCCTGATCCACCAGCCGCTGCAGCGTTGCCTCCGGCATCGCGAAGCTCACGAAAATCAGCACCTTCGGCCCTCTCTTGCCCGGACCGATAGGCGTTGTCTGCGCGCCGTTCTGCAGGTCGAAGCCTCTGGATATGGCCTCGAGGTCGATGGGCATGCGGGTCACCGGCTGCGGCAGGTTTTCGATGCGCGGTGCGGCTGGAACCGGCACCCGCGCAAGCTCAGCCTCGGTCGGCATCCGATGCTGCTGGCGCGCGCGCTCGATGTCGGCGTCGGTCACCGTGGGTGGCGTCGCCGGGGCACCCAGCACGCTGCCGGCAAGAAGGAGCGCGGCGATTCCCGCGCCGAGCGTCCGTCCGATGGGCGATGCCCCGTCAGTAGCCCACACAGCAATTCCTTTTCCGAAACAGCATGAACGCGAAGTCCTCGCCGCGCACCGGGTACTCCTTGCCTGCGCCCCAGACGATGGTGCTGCGGCCAAAGGGTTGGCAGCAGCGCCCGCCGTCCTTGGCGGTGTTGGCCACCGGGTAGGTCAGCTGGGTCTTGTAGGCGGTCTTGTCCATGGCCGGCAGGAAGTAGGGGCCGCACAGGCCTGGCCGGCCATGCCAGCCCCAGGCCAGCAGCTCGCGGTGCATCTTGGCGGTCAGCCGCTGCGCGATGAGGGCGGCCGTTCGCACGCCGCCCATGTGGTACGGCACGTGGCCATCGAAGGGGTAGATGCCGCCCTGGCAGCCGGCGCACCAGAACATCTCGGCGATGCCGAAACCTGCGGTCGCGGCCACGCAATCGGCCGCGCAGGCCGCCACCGCCACCGGGTTGGCGAACAGCACGGCCTCGGGGTTGAGGATCAGGGTCAGCTCGTCGTCGTTCCACAGCGGGTCCACCTCGGTCAGGTAGGCCAGGTCGAACGAGCCCCGCTCCAGGCACGGGAAGTCGGTCACCACCTCCAGCCAGTACAGCACCGGGTTCACGTAGAAGTGCGCCTGGTAGAAGCTGCCGCCGTCGCCATCGCCTTCAGGGCGAGTGAACCGTGCCGCCGCCGGCGCCGGGATGCCGGGGTCGAGGTCGATGCCGCCCAGCGACGCCAGGCAGAACGGCTTGCGCACGGCCTCCACGTGCCGGGCCGGCTCCCAGAACCCGATCGACAGGCCGATGGTGGGGTTCACGCCGCAGCTGCAGACCGGGTTCGACGGGTTGGGGATGTCCTCCTGCCCATCGAAGTTGGCGATGGTGGCGCTGCCGATGCTGATCGGCAGGATGCAGCTCCAGCAGATCTCGGTGATCGGGTTGGGGAAGCGGCCGGTGCAGGTCAGGCTGTCGGCGGCCTGCGCGGGCGCCACCCAGGGCAGGGCGACAGCCAGCAACGCGCGGGCAAGCACCCGGCTGGCCCATCGGCGAAGCGCGGGCATCCTCGGTGCGGCAAGCCAGCGGATCAGGGAGGGCAGGGTGGTCATTGCACGAGCACCTCGTCGACGCGCAGGCGCAGGCCTTCCTGCGAGACCAGGGCGGGCACCTGCCTGATGCCGAAACGGCGGGTCAGCGTCCCCTGCTGGTCGTAGTACACCGGCACGCGCCAGGCCTTCATCAGGTCCAGGTACGAGCCACCGGTCAGGATGGGTTTGACCTTGCCGTCGTAGCGCGCGATCAGCTCGCGAGCCCGAGCGACCTGTCGTCCGTCACGGGCATCGAAGAACAGCAGCCGCTTGGACAACGACACCACCTCCAGCGGGTTCTTGCGCGTCCCGGCCGGGAACAGCAGCCTGCCCTGCGCATCGACGATGTTGCGGTCGAGCGTGAAGGTCGGATCGATGGTCCAGGACCGTGCAGTCTCGGTGCTTCGTACGCCCTCGACCGGAGCGGGCTGGCGTACTGCGGCCACACCACGGTTGCGCGCCTCGTCGATCAGACGCTGCAGTTCACCCGTGCGTTCCTTGTCGCGCAGGCGCTGCTGGATGAACTCCAGCAGGTGGGGCTCGGCAATGCCGTAGGTCGGGCCGATGGTCCCCAGGTCCACGGCGTGGGCGGCCGTGCTCAGGATCGTTGCGACGACCGCCAGCAGGCACTGAATGACGCGCGCCGCCGGGCTGGTGCAACCTGCCCGAGGCATTGGCAGGTCGAACTTCACCTTGCCGCCTTCCGGGTGCATGAGACCTGCTCGCCCAGCCGGGTCAGGCCCGGCCCGTCCTGGAGGTGGCTGGCCCGGATCATCGCCATCAGTAGCGGATCGCCGTCTCCTTCCGCCATCGCCTGTCGAAGCTCGCGGCTCGAAAGACTCCGGCGGCACCGGCGCTCGTGCGCCTGCAGATAGGCCTGCGCCCCTTGGTGTGCCGCAGGGGAGATCTGCTGGAGCAGCGCAAGGTAGTCGGCCATCGGCACCTCGCCCGTGACGGCCAGCTCGGACGGTGTCTGTGCCAGAGCCGGCAAGGCCACAGCGAACGCGGTCACGGCGACAAGGGACGCCAAAGTGGCCCGGGAGGTCAGTCGGGCCAGGTGACGGGGCACCGGCCAACGCAGCATCGGATGCGGATCCATGGCAGCCCCTCAGAACAGCGGCACCACGGTGCCCAACACCTGCTCGGCCCGCACGAGCCCGCTGCTGCGGTAGCGCGAATCGAACGAGTCCGGGCCGGTGCCCTGCACGTAGTAGTGGCCCGGCGGGATCACCGTCGGCGCAATCGGCTCCAGCGGGCGCCGGTCGAAGGCCTGGGCCTTGGCCGTGCCGACGACGACACCGTTGACCGACACCGTGCGGCCGTACACCGTCACCACGTCGCCCGGCAGGCCGCGCACGACCTTGAAGAACGGCTGACCGTCCAGTCCGGGGTACGTGGCTCGCGCCTCGCCTGCAAACGAGAAGATGACGAACTCGCCGCGCTGCAGCGGATGCTCGCCGTGCTGCAGCCATGCCACCCGGTAGGGCAGGCTGCCCGTCCAGTTGAACAGGACCGGCACCCGCGGTGTCGGGTCGATGAAGAGCCGCGTGTAGGCAAAGGTCCAGATCGCGAAGACCGGCAGGTAGATGTACCAGCGTCGCCGCATGTGCGCCGCAAAGTCGATGGACTGGGTGCGAAGGCTGCGGTTCATCGGGCCTCCTCGGGGTCGTTCCTGTCGGGCGTTGGGGGATGGCCCAGCTTCTGCTGCAGCAGTGCCGTCAGATCGACGGTCCGCGGTGTCCGGCCGGCCACGGCGCTCTTCAGCACCACCAGGCAGGCGCAGTCGCGCGGCAGTTCCTCCAGCGCCGCCGGCAGCCGCTGCGAGAAGCTCCGGGCCAGCGCAAACGCCTTCTCGCGGTCAGCGTCGGTGGTGGCGCGGGTCAGGAGCTGGGTGAACTCGGCCTCCTTCTGCCGATACACCTCGCCGACATCGACGACGCCGACGCGCTGGGCCGGACGCACCACCGCGCGGTCGTAGGCGGCCAGCGTGCCCAGCACGATCAGCAGAGCGAACGCCGCATGTAGGAGGATGGGCACCATGCCCACAGGTCCGGCCAAGGGTTGGCGAGGACTGGCGCTGGCGTCGACGTCCATGGGAGCCTCGCCAAAGTCACACCGCGTGCCCGCGCCGCCGCAGCAGCTCGGTGATCGCGTCGTCGATGCTCAGGCCCTGCGCCCGCAGCTCGTCGATCGGCGCGTTGTCCTCCAGCTTGTTGGAGAACAGCAGATGGGTCGCCGGGTCGAGGATGTTGCGCGCCACGCCTTCGCCCACCGGCGAGGAGATGTAGACCTCCGAGAACACGCCGGGCTCCGTGCGCAGCGAGTTGAGCAGCCGCTTCTTTGGCTCGTCCATCGACAGCCGCCCCTTGCGGTCGAGCATCTCGATCGACTCGGGCTTCTGCCGCAGCAGAAACACCCAGTCCGAGCAGTTGAAGGCCGCCTCCATCTGGGCCGATCCGTAGTAGTCGTCGGCACTCTGCGTGGCCGTGCCGAGCGATCCGCCGTACTTGCGGGCGCGACGTGCGGCTTCCTCGACCACGGCCGCCTTCACGGGGTCGTCGGCGCCGATGTCGCCCAGCTGCTGCTTGAGCTCGTCGATGAAGAGCACCTTGCGCCGGTTGCGCGTCAGGTACATCTCGCCGGTGATCTGGTGCAGCAGCAGGATGTTGACGACCGCGTGCAGATCGGGCCGGCGCTTCAGCTCCTCGTTCTCGATGACGACGAAGTCGTTGCCGAAGTCGATGTTGTTGCGCCCCTCGAAGAAGCGCTCGTACTGGCCGCCGCGGGCGTAGGGGTTCAGCATCACGGCCAGGTCGCGGATGCGCGGGTCCTCGCGCACGCCCAGCTCCTCGATGGTGCCGGCCTTGAAGGCGTCGCGCAGCGCGGTCACCGTGAGCGCGTTGCCGTGCTCGCGGAACAGTTTGATCACCATCGCCGAGATGGCCTTGTACTGGACCTCATCCAGCGGCCGGGACATCGATGCCATCTTGGAGATGGCCGGCACCAGCATGTCGATGTCCTCGTTGATGTCGACGATGTGCGTGAAGGGGTTGAGGCAGATGTCGACGTCGGGCCGGAACTCGATGTACGTGCCCTTGGCCTTGCGGCACAGCTTCTCGAACGACCGACCGAGGTCGAGCATCCAGACCTTGGCGTCGATGGCCCGGTAGGACCAGGCCATCTCGTTCATCAGCACCGACTTGCCGGACCCGGGCGCGCCGATGATCGCGAAGTTGTAGTTGCCCAGGTCGTTGTCGAAGATGTCCAGCGTCATCAGCTGGCCGCGCCGGCCACCGAAGACCAGGGCCGGCGTGCGCGTGCCGCGCCACTCGGCGATCAGGGGCGCCAGGTGGATGGCATTGGCCATCGTCTTGCGCGAGACGCGGCGCATCTTGGCCAGGTCCTTGTGGAAGGCCTCCGACAGCGTCATCGGCAGGCTTGCCAGCAGCGCCTGCCGGTGCATGTAGACATCGGCGTTGAGCTGGAAGCCTCGTCCGCGCCAGATCGCGTTGGCGGTCTCCTGGGCGGACACGGCCTTATCGGGCGGCGAGAAGATCGCCAGCTGGTGGTACAGGCTCACCAGGCTGCTGCCGACGTCGATGGCGTTGGCCGCCGCGGTCCAGTCCTGCAGCTTCTTGCCCACGTCGGGCATCACCTCGGCCATCTTGCTGCGTGCGTTCTGGGTCGCGCGCACGTGGTTGGCCGTGACCACGGACTTCATGACGTTGGGGTCGAGCACGTGCACGCCCATGGTCAGCAGGAAGGGCGCGCTGTACTGCAGCGCCGGCTGCATCAGGTCGCCGATCAGCGAGCCCATCTGCCACAGTGCAAAGCGCTCGGGGAAGGACTTGATCGAGTAGAAGCGTGCTTCCAGCGATCCCTCGTGGCCCTCCTTCCAGAGGGTCAGGCCGGCAGGATGCGGGTCCTGGATGGTGTCGAAGTCGACGATCTGGTCGCGGATCTCGCGGCCGTCGTCGTAGTGGAGGTTCGGCGCATCGGTCTGGGAGACCCGGTCCGGGTTGGTGAACAGCGCACACCAGTTGATCAGGTCCGCAGCGTCGCAGACACGGCTGGGCAGCGACGCCGAGCGCAGCGTGGACGCCATGGACTCGCGCAGCGCGACCAGTTCGTCGCGCCGGGTCAGGTCGCCGGCCTGTTCCACGCCGCCGGGCACCGACACGCTCATCATCAGCCGGAAGTCGCGGATCGTGTAGTGGAAGCCGGTGGTCAGCGACTGCTGCGCGCCGTGCAGCAGGTGCCCCACGCGCTGCCGCGCAAGGCGGTGGAACAGGTTGTCGTTGCGCGCCGGGCGACCCCAGTGCTTGGCCTTGTCGGCCTGGTCGGCATCCTCGACGCGCAGGTTGGCGTAGCGGCGCAGCTGCTCGCGGATGTGCGGCGATGCAAAGAGGTGGAACTGGATCCCGGTGGCTGGCGGGCAGGTCGAGTACAGCGAGATCAGCACCTCGGCCATGCGATCGTCGGCGCCCGACTGCGGCATCAGCTCGAGCATGAAGCCAAGGCTGTCGCGGTTGACGAAGAGCTTCTCGTCGGCGAGGTAGGCCGAGTACGGCAGCCAGGACGCGAACTGCTCGGCCGGCGTGTCGGGAGGCGAGCCCAGGCCCAGCCAGCCCAGGTTGCCATGGCTGGGGCGGCTTCCGCCGGGACGGGCGGCGGATCGGATCGAAGCGGTCTGGGCGAACGTAGTGGGCATGGCGTGTGCCTCGCAGGGATGGCCGGAAAGGTGTCAGGTCAGTCGTTGGGTTCGTTGCCACGCGGATCGACGGGCATCTGCGGCCGGCCTGCCGGAGGTATCAGGCCGGGCAGGGACAGCGAACCACTCGGTTGATCTGCCCGGGAGGGCTGGTTCGACGTCCTGGAGTCGCGCGATTCGGTGGCGCCACCGGCCTGGCGCGCGGGTGTCGGCGGAGGGGGCCGCAGCGGTGCATAGGCATCGCGGATCTGCCGCTGCGCGTGCTCGACGAGCCACTGGCCGTCGTCGACCCGGACGTACACGTAGCCCTGGTCGTGGAGGTCGCGATCGGCGTCTTCCCAGGGCTTGAACCACAGCCGCAGGATGCGGGCCGAGGACCGGAGCGGCATGGCCGTGGGCGCGGGCGGCGCCGATGACGAGACGGCGATGCGGGAGGCCGCCGCGCCTGCAGCGCCCGCCGTGGCTGCGCCGGCGATGCCCTCCGTCGCGCGCGCGGCTTGCGGCGTGCCTGGGTTGGCACCGGCCGTTCGTCGCTGACTCGGCAAGTTGTTCTGCACGGCATTGGCGTAGGTGCCGGAGACGGAGTCGCAGGTCACGCCGTCCGGGGCCTTGCAGGCGTAGCTGGAACTGCCGCTGAGACCGCTCATGCTCATGCAGCCGCTCAACATCCAGGCCAGCAGCACCGACGCCGCGGCCAGTCCGGTGGCTGGGGCAGCACGCGATGTCGGAGCTGCGTGGAACACGACGGCGGGCTTCTTCATGGCTTGCCCCCCGCCGTCTGCGACACCTGCTGGAGGCGAGCGAGCAGCACGGTCCGGTCGACGTAGCCGTCGGTTCGAGTGCCATCCGCCCAGACCAGGGTGGGCGTGCCCTGGACGGCGAGGCGTTGCGCCAGCGCGAGGTTGCGGTCGAGCGGGTTGTCGCACTCCGGGGCACGCGGGGCTGCCGGGTCGCCCGCCGACCTGAGCAGGGAGGTGTCGCCCTGCAGCATGAACTGGTGCCAGGCCTTCTCGCGGTCCGCCGCGCACCAGATCGAGACCGGACGCGCGCGGCCCTGGAACGGCACGAGGAAGGTGTAGATCGTCACGTCGTCCAGGCCCGCGAGCTCGGGCTCGAGCCGGCGGCAGAACGAGCAACCCGGGTCGCTGAAGACGGCGATGCGACGGTGATCGTTGCCACCGCTGCCGCGCACGGTCTTGATCGCGTCCGCCAGCGGCAGCTGGTCGAAGGCGATGGGCGCGTCGGGAGCCGGCACGCGGTCGGCCTGCGCTGAGGGAACGCCCGCGCCGGCCGCCTGGCCGGCCTGCGCAGCGATGGTGGCCGCGCGAGCCAGTCTGGGGCCGGTGAGGTCCTGCATGGTCTGGGTGTCGAAGACCCGGCCGAAGATGAAGTAGCGCGGATTGCGCGGCGACACGTAGGCCACGTTGCTGTTCATCCAGACCTCGTACAGGCCGGCCACGGGCGATCGCTGCACCTGCGTGAACTGGGTGCCGGGATGCGCCTTGCGCAGCGCGGCCAGCAGCCGCGCCTCATCCGCGGCGGCGGCGCCGGCGTGACCAGCGGCAAGGGCCACCACACCGGCCATGAACCAGGCCGCGGGCCGGAGATGCCGGCCGGGAGCACGCAGGGCGGGGGAGGTAAAGGCGAAGCCTGGCGAGGGCTTGTCAGTCGTTGGCATCGTCGGGAACCTCCGGGTTGCTCGGTCGGACTGCAAGGGGCGCGGCGGCAGCGGCGCTCATCGGCACGTCGATGCGGACGCCCTTGGTGATGACGACATCGATCTCGCGGCCGGCGTCGACCTCGATGACGGGGAAGGTGTTCTCGGCCAGCTTGATGTAGTACTGGGCGAGCCGGTCGAGGGCGCGGCCGACACCGGTGCCGAGCCCGGCCCGGTAGGCGTCGGCACCCGAGGCACTGGTGATCGTTCCCAGCGGCGAGGTGCTGACGTTGGTGGATGAGGTCGCCAGGCCCTGGCCGATGCCGCTGACCACGCCAGCCAGCAGGGCGTTGGCCAGCATCTGGCCCTGCTTGGTGACCAGCCGGCCGCGCATGCCGACCTTGCCGTCCTCGCCGTAGACGCTGCCCTGAATCTTCACTTCCAGGGTCGCGCCGTCGGCGCGGACACACGAGAGGTTCTCGGTGCGGAGGTAGGCCCGTTCGGAGCTGATGTCGCCGTAGCCAGCCGCGATGACGAAGCACTCGCGGTACTCGCCACGGAAGCGGTTGGGCAGCACCGCGTTGTCCGACAGGCGGATCAGCACCGGGTGGGGGTTGGATTGCGCCTGCCCGCCGGTGGGTGCGTCCAGCCCGCCGAGCAGCGTGCCGCGCGTGAAGCTCACGGGAAGCCAGGTCGACACCGTCCGAGGCTCGGCCGCCGGTGAGCCGGCACGCTCCGAAGCGCTGCCGCTCGTGCCGGGGACGCCTTGCATGCTGCGATCGACCAGCGTGACGCGACTGATGGCCGGTGTCGCCGGTGCGGGATCGGCCGTCGGCAGCCCCGGCATGCCCGCCGGCAACTGTCGGCCGGCTGTGCCCGGGCCGTAGGTCGAAGGGAGCGGCAGGCTGGCCGCCGGCGGCAGCCCGGTCGGCGTCGTGCCGGCCGAGACCGACGGCAAGGCGGGTGGGAGTGGTGCCGGCACGGGCGGAACCGGGGCTGCGGCGGGCGCCGGAGCGGCGGCGCCCTGGGTCGCCTGCGTCGCCGAGGTCAGGCGCTGTTCCAGTTCCGCGAATCGCTGCATCGTGCGGGCCTCGAAGGCCTGGCGGTCGCGGTTGAGCCGGGTCTGCTCCTCGCGCTCGCTCTCGTACTGGGCGAGCTTGCTGCCTGCCGTGCCGACCCACTGGTCCACCGGGTTGACCTGCTGGCCGGGCGGCATGACGCCGATGTTGGTGACCGGCCCCGGCGCGCCGGCGGCGGGCTTGCGCGCACCGGATGACGAGCCGGTATCCGTGGACGCGAAGATCAGCCACAGCAGGCCTACGCCGGCGGCCACGATCACGCCCAGCAGCGCGAACTGGCGCTGGCGCGGCGTCATGCGCTCGGCCAGTTGCGCGCCGAGGCGGGTGGCCGACTGGCGAAGGGCGGCTGCGGAGGGGGGCAGGGGCGACACCATCACTGGCCTCCGCGGCGGATGACGAAGACGTTGGTGGTCTCGCCCGGACGCAGGTTGTGGTGCTCGACAGCCACGGCCAGCACCTGCCCACCCGACGGGCTGTCGGGTCGGTCGAACTCCTGCTCCGCCAACACCATCACGTCCTGGCTCACGTTCTGCAGCAGGTACTTCTCACCCACCAGACCCCGGCCCTCGTAGCGCCGCATCAGCGAGAACCTGGCTTCCGCCCAGAGCTGGATGGGCTGGTTGAGCTCGTCCACACGGATGTCGGGCGGCACGCGGTCGGACGCCATCGCCAGGAGCAGCGTCTTCATCCCCCGGATGTGGTTGGGGGCGGTGCCCAGCGGTGTCTGCGAGCCCGCGGCGCCGGTCGGGGACTGCATCGCCTGCAGTGCCCGTTGGCTGGGGTCGCGGATGACGATGGTGTCCGCCGGGGTGTCTGCCTTGCGCAGCACCAGCGTGTAGGTGGCGTGCGCCGACGAGATGAACAGGTTGACCGGCTTGGGCGAGTCGCCGACCGGGCGGATGTAGATCTCGCCCTTGTCGCGGTCGCACTCCAGCACGATCTCCCCCGCGGGGTTCACGGCCGGCAAGGCGGCAGCTGGCTGCGCACCGTTGCTGGTGGAGGACGGCGCGGCGGGGCCGCAGTTGCTGGAATGGATGTTGCCGAACACGTCCGTGATCGCGGCGCCGTCGATGCGGATGCGAGTGGGTTCCTTGATCGACAGCACGGCCTCGACGGCCACGCCGTCGCGGGCATCCAGCACCTGAAGCGCGGTGGCCGGCGCAGCGGCTGCAAGCAGGCCTGTCAGGGCCGCCCATGCGGCGACCGAGCGGAACCAGCGAAGTGTTTGGGAACCTCGCGCCATTGCAACCGTCGCTGTTGGTGCAGCGAGGCGACGGAGCAGCGGCGGGGAGTCACGGCGCGGCATGGGTCACCTCCTTGAAGGTCTTCAGGTGCATCCGGCCGCCGCTGTACGCGAAGCCCACCTCGTAGGCCTTGGCGTCGTTGGCCGTTTCCAGACCGTTGACCAGCGTGCGCAGCCGGCCGCGGACGACGACGGTCTGTGTGTCCTCGCTGGGCACCAGCTGCTGCGGCATGAAGAAGGTGCTGGCATTGATGCGCTTCAGCCGCGCCGCCTCCAGCTCCTGGCGGGTCTTGAGCTCGCCGTGCTGGTCGGGCTCGACATAGCCGAGCAGGATGTCCTTCTTCCAGTCGATGGAGGCCGGCGTCACGTCCAGCACGAGCCAGGCGATGAAGGCGCCCATCTGCTCGAGGTACTCGCCGCTGGCCTTGTCGCGCGAGACCCAGAAGGACTTGTTGATCGACGGCGGCACGACGACCGTGCGCACCGTGCCCAGCAGGTTGAGGATCACCACCAGGGCCAGCACATGCGCGGCGGCCAGCAGGCCCACGGTGAGCGCCAGGCCGCGGTTGCGGCGGCGCATCTCCTTGATGTCCCCGTTGAGGCGTTCGAAGTCCATGGTGGCGGCCTTGGGGTCAACCGACCATGCGCCGGATGTGCGACGGCGGCGTGGCGCGCATCGCCGTCAGCGGGCTGGTGGGCAGGTGCCAGTACAGCCAGTGCACCGCGAAGGCAGGGTGCTTGTCGGCCTTGATGCGGGCGATGGCGCGCGACGTGAGGAAGCCGGCAGCCAGGCACAGCGCGAAGGAGAACTTCGAGCCGGACATGTAGCCCATGAACAGCCCGAAGAGCAGGGGTGCGGCGACGTCGACGTCCCAGAAGCCGATCTTCCACTGGTCGTCCAGGCGGCGCGGGATGTAGGTGTCGGCGTGCATGCGGGCCTCCTGCTCGTCGGCTGCGCGCGCGTCAGATCACCGCACCCATGATCGCGCCCGCGATCACGAGGCCGACCGCGGCGAAGATGGCCAGCCCGACATAGAACAGCACCGGGCCGAAGTTGCGCAGTGCGGCCAGCGAGATCAGTGCGACCACGAAGCCGACGAAGCCGACCAGGGCCTTGATGCCCGGCCCCAGGCTCGCGATCTGCGTCAGCGCCGAGGTGAGCGGGCCGGTGATGCCGGTGAAGGCGACCAGGTCGAGGGCGTAGCCGGGAAAGGCGACGCACAGGCCGAGCGCCATCAGCACGAAGAGCGAGACCGGCGACAGCAGGCGCTTCGAGCGGCAGTTGCCGGCGAAGCTGGCCGTACCGGGGTCGCCGGCGCCGTCGGTTGAGAGGGAGCCCGTGGCACGGGCGGGATGCACAGAGGCGAGAGCGGTGTTCATGGGAGTCCTCCGAGGGTTCAGGGCTGGGAGACGAAGGTGGATGGCGGTGGCGGTCGGGTCGCGTGCGGGTGATCAGCGGGTCGGTGGCTGGGTTCGGTCAGGTGCGGGCAGGGCCGGGTGTGCGGATGAGGGTCAGGCAACTGCAGATGCACTACAGGTCGGAGGGAACGCGCCAGAAGGCGATCTCGACCCGCCGGTTGCGCGCACGGCCTTCCGGGGTGTCGTTCTCCGTGGCGTAGCAGCAGACGCCGCGTCCATCGACCTTCACCTCCGCGCCAGCCAGGTGCGGGTGGCGCGCCCGCAGATACTGCGCGACCGCAGCAGCGCGCTGGCGGGCCAACAGGTCGTTGGCCGCCGCAGGCCCGACGTTGTCGGTGCGGCCCCGGATGTCGATGCGCCGGATGCCGTCGCCCTTGGCCGCGGCATCGATCAAGGCACGGGCAGCGGCCGTGAGCACCGCGCTCCCGAACGGAAAGCTCACGACGATCTCGGACACCAGCGGTTCGCCCGCGTCGTCGGGCCTAATCGCGGTTCGCTGCGAAGTGGGCAGCGGTGCTTGGGGACCGGCGATCACCAAGGTCTCACCGGGGCTCAGCGACTGGGCGATGACCGCATCCGAGCCCGAGGCGGAATCGGCTCGCGCTTCAGCCGTTGCTTCGCGCGCTGGATCGACGGCCAGCGTCTTCGGCGTGACGACCGGGCAGACGGGCGGCGCGCACGTGGAGAACTGAGCCTGGCGGCCGTAGTCCAGTTGGGCGATCGACAGCCCTGCTGCGGTGCGCGCCGAAGTGGCGGGCTGCTGAGCGGCCTCTGGCCGTGAAGGGATGGCGCCAGTTCGGGGTGCGCTGCACGACGACGCGGCGCCAACGGCCGTCACAGCGAGCACAGGCACGGCCAAGAGCCGAAGCGCACGTCGCGTCATGGCGCCACCCTCGCAGCCAGGAGGATGGGCGCCGGTTGTGCCGCCTGCACAGGCCGCTGCGACGTGGCCGCAACGGGACGTGTGGCCGCGCCGCCGGCGGAAGGCAGCCGGCGGTAGACCTTCCAGGCGTAGGTGGCACGCGCCGCCGTGCAGGCCTCGCCCTTGAGCTGGCTGCAGGCGGCGTTGTAGGCGCCGACGGCGTTCCAGGAGGCACCGTGACGAGCGAATGCGTCGGCCAGCAGCCACGCGCCGACGTGGATGTTCGTGCACGGGTCGTAGAGCTGCGCCTCGCCGATGCCATGCCGCGCGAGCGTCGGAAGGTGGGAGCTGTTGATCTGCATGAGCCCGATGTCGTAGGAGCCCGTGCGCTGCAGATGCGATCGGTTGACGGCGCGCGGGTCGAGGTTGGACTCGACACGCGCCACTGCGACCAGCAGGTGGGGCGACAGCCCGTAGCGCTGCGCCGCCTGCTCCCAGCATGCCTGGGCCTGCAACGGCGTCCAGCCGGTGGCGAGCGCTGCCAGCAGCCAGGGTCCTGGCATCGGCCGGATCGGCGACCGTCGCGCGGGGAACAACAGCGGCACCTGCATGGATCGACCCGTGACGTCTTGGTGGACAGGGCGACGCCGTCCCAGTCGGCCAGGTGTGGCCGACTGCAGGGCGTCGAGCTACGGGTGCGGACCGGCGAAGCGGTCAGGGTAGGAAGCGGGTGTGGAGCGGGTATTGAACGGGTTTACGGGGAGGTGACCTGCGGCGCGTCTGGGACGAAACCCCAGCACCACCGCGTCGTCACCTCTCGCCTCATCCGGTGCGGGACGGGCGCCCGCGCGCGGCTCGGTCGGCCATGTTCAGCCGGGCCTGGCGCAGCACCAGCGTGTCGGCGCCCTCGTGCTGGCGGCACAGGGCCACGCAGGCCGTGGTCAGCTGGTCGAGCTGGAACTTGGGGTTCGGGTGGCGGTTGGCCGGCGAGCGCTGCACGGCCAGCAGCAGCTCGTACTGCGGGCGCCACATCGACTCGCGGCGCCTGGGCGTCAGCGGCGGGCGCAGCACCAACTGCGTGCCCAGGAAATCGAAGATCCGCGCTGGCGCGTCATCGTGCAGGAAGACCAGCGACACGCAGGCGCTGATTAGGTCCGGGAAGCGGAAGGTCGGCGAGACGTTCCCCTCGCTGCGCAGCACCGTGAACAGCCAGTCGTGCTCCTCGAGCCAGAGCCGGGTCTCGATGGTCTCCGGGTGTTCGCTGTCGTGGGTGCCGGAGCCGGCCTGGCCAGACTGGGTGGCGACGTCGCAGCGGGCAGCGGGCAATGCAGAGTACATGGCGCGGTCCTCGTTCGGTGGCTTCAGGATCTGAAGGCCGTGCTCTGTCGAGCGCGTGACCGAAAGGGTAGGAGCCGGCCGCTGCTGCGGCGCTGCGGAATGGCGCGTTTGCGAGGGGGGTTTCGACGCCGAGCCGACCCTTGTGTCCGAGGTCTGATGTTCTGGGGTCGCCGTTCAAGTTGGGTAGAGTGGCGCAAAGGGAGATTCCAAACCAATGCGGCTGGTACAAAACGCAGGCACCGACCGAGTTCTCGACCTGATCCTGGCCCACGCGGCGCGCGCCGCGTCGCTTGACTTGATGTCAAGCACCGCGTCGTTGTTCGCCTTCGAAGCGCTTCAGTCCCAGGCGACCCAGCTTGCGAGTGGAAGGTGCATCTTTCCGGGCACGGACGCCGACCTGGCACTCGTCGGAGGCGACGCGGATCGACCGGCGCGCAACCGCTTGCAGACGGCCTATCTGGCTCGACAGATGGCCAATTGGCTGCGTTCCGTCGCAGAGGTGCGCGCTGCGGCCGGCCAGATTCCCCAAGGTCTCGCGGTCATTCGCGACGCAGCCGGAGACCCAGTTCAAGCGGTCCACGGGTCGTTCGGCCTGTCCACAGACGGCCTCGGGTTGACCCCGGGTAACCCGCTGTCCTTCATTCAGGCCTCGGAGTCGCCTGCGGAGAGCCAGATGCTCGCGCAATGGTTCGATGCGCAGTGGGCTGCGCTGGGCGTACGCGCCGAGGCCAAGGCGCGATTGCTTGCCGAACTCGAAGGGCTCGCCAGCCCGCGTGACCCGGCGAGCGTGTACGCGGCCGTGCTGTTTCACCTCCTGCAGCGTGACGGGCAGGAGTTGGACGAAGACCGGATCGTCAAGGCCGCCACCGGCATTCGCAACACGGTGGTCTGGAAGAAGCTCTACAAGTTCCAGCGCGACGGGGTCGTGGGCGCGATCGACAAGTTGGACCGTTTCGGCGGCTGCATCATTGCCGACAGCGTGGGCCTGGGTAAGACATTCGAAGCCCTAGCAATCATCAAGTACCACGAGCTTCGGAATGACCGTGTCTTGGTGCTTGCTCCCAAGCGCCTGCGCGACAACTGGACGCTGTACAAGGCCAATGATCAGCGCAACGTCCTGGCGTCTGACCGTTTCAACTACGACGTCCTGAACCACACCGATCTGTCGCGCGAAGGCGGGCTATCGGGTGACATCGACCTCAGCCACGTGAACTGGGGCAACTACGACCTGGTGGTCATCGACGAGTCGCACAACTTCCGGAACAAGAAGTCGCCCAAGCAGGGCAATGAGACCCGCTACGACCGCTTGATGCGCCGAATCATCCGCGAGGGCGTCAAGACCCGCGTGCTGATGCTGTCGGCCACCCCCGTCAACAACCGGCTGGCCGACCTCCGCAACCAGATTGCCTTCGTCACCGAGGGCGACGACACGGCACTGTTCGACCACGGCATTGCCAGCATCGACAGCACGACCCGCCGGGCGCAGAAGGCGTTCAACCGTTGGCTCGAACTACCGGAAGAGGAGAAGACGCCGTCGCTGCTGGTGGACATGCTCGGCTTCGACTACTTCACGCTGCTGGATCATCTGACGATCGCCCGCTCGCGGCGCCATATCGAAAAGTACTACGGCACAGAAGAGACGGGCCGGTTTCCCAGCCGTTTGCCCCCGGTGAACATCAAGGCCGATGTCGACCGTGCAGGCGAGTTCCGGCCGATCAAAGAGATCAACCTCGAGATTCGACGCCTGAAGCTCGCGAGCTATGCGCCGCTGCGGTACGTGAAAGAAGGCCGGCTTGCCGCCTACGACCAGAAGTACAGCACGGCCATCCGCGGTGGCGAGAGCATCTTCCGCCAAGTCGACCGGGAAGAGAGCCTGATCCACCTGATGCGGGTGAACCTGCTCAAGCGCATGGAGAGCTCGGTCTATTCCTTTGCGCTGACGGTCGGCCGGCAGTTGAAGGACGTGGACGCCACGCTGGCGCGCTTGGCGGCCTGCAAAGCTGGAAATGACGGTGAGGCCAGCGAGTTCGAGGAACTCGACATCGCAGACGTCGATGTCGACGACCCGCTGTTCGAACCGCTGCTGGTCGGCCGCAAGGTCAAGGTGTTGCTGGGCGACCTGGATCTGGCCCGCTGGCGCCAGGATCTCACCGAGGATCGCAATCGGCTCGCCACGCTGCATGCTGCAGCGCGCCAGGTGGACGCAGGCCGCGACGACAAGTTGCTGAAGCTGCGAGAACTCATCGCCGAGAAGGTTCGCAATCCGATCAACGCTGGCAATCGCAAGCTGATCATCTTCACCGCGTTTGCCGATACGGCCGGATACCTCTACGAGCACCTGGCTGGCTGGGCGCGCGACCAGCTTGGCGTGGATGGCGCGCTCGTCACGGGTTCCGGCGGCAACCAGACCACGCTGCCCGGTCTTCGGCGCGACCTCGGCAGCATCCTCACGGCGTTTTCGCCCAGATCGAAGGAGCGGCCGGCGAGCCTAGCCGACGAGGGCGAGATCGACCTGTTGTTCGCCACCGACTGCATCAGCGAGGGGCAAAACCTGCAGGACTGCGACTGGCTCGTCAACTACGACATCCACTGGAACCCGGTGCGCATCATCCAGCGCTTCGGCCGCATCGACCGCATCGGTTCGCCCAACACCAGCATCCAGCTGGTGAACTTCTGGCCGAACATGGAGTTGGAGGAGTACATCAACCTCGAGCAGCGCGTCAGCGGGCGCATGGTGTTGCTCGACGTCTCGGCCACCGGCGAAGAGAACCTGATCGAGCAGCAGTCCGGCGACCCGATGAATGACCTGGAGTACCGGCGCAAGCAACTGCTGAAGCTGCAGGACGCGGTGATCGACCTGGAGGATCTCTCCAGCGGCGTGTCCATCACCGACCTGACCTTGACGGATTTCCGCATCGACCTGGCGCGCTATCTGAAGGCGCACCCTGGGAAACTGGAGTCGATGCCCCTGGGCGCCAGTGCCGTGGTGACGACGACCGAGGCGGACCTTCCGCCAGGCATCCTCTTCTGCCTGCGGGCAGAGGGAGAAGCGGCCGAGCGTGCGGTCGACCCAGGCTATCCGCTGGCGCCGGTTTACCTGGTGCACGTGTCCGAAGGCGGCAACGTACTGCTGCCATACACCCAGGCCAAGCACGCGCTTGATCGCTTCAAGCGGCTGTGCATGGGCCGGGAACTGCCTGACGCGATGGCCGTGGCGCGTTATGGCAAGCAAACTCGGCAGGGCGCCGACATGCGACAAGCTCAAGGGCTGCTGGCTGCAGCCGTGTCGTCGGTGGCCGGCAAGAGTGCGGAGCGCGCGGTGGCCAGCCTGTTCGACCCAGCCGGTACACACGCCTTGAAGGGTGAGTTCGCCGGCATGAACGACTTCGAAGTACTGGCCTACCTCGTCGTTTTGCCGGGCACGGAGGCTCCCGCCGATCACGCGGGCTCCGCTGGAACGGCCTGACGGGCGGCATGACGGTCGACCAACTGCTTCAGTCGCTTGCGCTGCCCGACTCCACCCGGGTGCAGCAGCGGGTGCCCAAGAAGCTGTTGGTCGAACACGGCGCCGCCACGGCGCAAGACAAGCGGCTCATCCAGGATGGCGTCGACGAGATCACTTGGCTGGCGTCGCTGAAGCCTCACCTCATTGGGGTACCCGAGCACGAAGACGAGTACCGCCACTACCGCGAGGCCGCGGTGTTGAGCCTCTCGCTCCGCCCAGGTACGCGGCCTGCACGGTTGGTGGAACTGCTGCATCGCGCCGTGCCGCACCCGGTGCTGCTGGCCACCACGGTGGATGGCAGCCTGGGCCTGTCGCTGGCCCACCTGCGCCGGTCGCAGACGGAAGCGGAGCAAGTGGTGCTGGATGGCCCCTTGATGTCGGTGCAAGTGCCGCCGGAAGGTGGAGGCGCTGCCTTCAGGACCGCGCTGGCGCTCGCCAACCAACCCCGTACCGACCTGTTTGCCCTTGTTCAGGGATGGATGGACACCATCGCCGCCCTTGACGCAGCGCAGGAGACGGGGTCCTTCGTGCCCAGTACCAGCCGGGCGCAGGCCGAGGCCAGGCATGCTGCGCTGCAGCAATTTCGTGGCCTGCGGGCGCAAGCCGCCGAGCTGCGCGCCCGGGCGATGAAGGAGCGCCAGCTGGCCCGCCAGGTGGCGCTGAACGAGGAACTGCGCAGCATCAGCGCGCTGATGGAGTCGCTGCGCCAGCAGCTGATGGTCGGCGGCGGATGAATCGGCAGCGGCGAGCGCGCGGGTGAGCCGCCGTGGGCTGCGATGATGTGAGCTTTGCGGGTCCTCATCGGTGGGCCCCTGCAACTGAAGACCCTATGAGAACCGAACGATGGCTGTAGAGAAGATCGAACCCGGCGCGCCCGAATCGCAGAGTGCAGACCTGCGTGCCGAGAATCTGGCCCGGCTGAAGGCGCTGTTCCCGGAACTGGTGACCGAGCGTCAGCTAGATGGACGCACTGTGCCGGCTGTCAACGTCGACGTGCTCAAGAGCCTGGTCGGCGACTCCACGGTGACCGACGCCGACGAGAAGTACGGACTGAACTGGCACGGCAAGCGTGCCGCGCGCCAACTGGCGTTGACGCCCAGCACCGGGACGCTGCGGCCCTGCCGGGACGAGAGCGTGGACTGGGACACCACCCAGAACCTGATGATCGAGGGCGACAACCTCGAGGTGCTGAAACTGCTGCAGAAGAGCTACGCGGGGAAGGTGAAGATGATCTACATCGACCCTCCCTACAACACAGGTCAAGACTTCGTTTACCCGGACAACTTCCAGGACAGCATTAAGAACTATTTGGAGCTAACGGGACAAGTTGAAAGCGGTCGAAGGATTGCCAGCAACACCGATGCCAGTGGACGCTTCCATACTGACTGGCTAAACATGCTGTATCCGCGACTTCGATTGGCGCGGACCCTGCTGCACCGCGACGGCGTTATGTTCGTTTCGATTGGTGATGACGAGGTCCATCACTTACGAGACTTGATGGACGAAGTGTTCGGCGAGGAGAACTTCGTCGCGACAGTGATCTGGGAGAAGGCGGATTCGCCACGCAATACCGCAAGACAGTTTTCGGAGGATCATGACTTCGTGCTGGTGTATTCTGCGCGGCCCGAGTGGGCGCCGAGCAAGCTGCCGCGGACTGATGAGGCGAACTCAATTTACTCTAACCCTGACAACGACACGCGCGGGGATTGGATTCCGGGGGATCCGTTTGCGAACAAGCCCTATTCGAAAGGGCAATACACAATTACAGGGCCGACTGGCCGCCAGTTTGCGCCTCCTCCGGGAAGATACTGGCGCGTTTCGGAGGAGAAGCTACGCGAGCTTGACGCGGATGGGCGTGTTTGGTGGGGGCCTAAGAAGGATGCTAGACCCAGTATCAAGAGGTACCTATCTGAGGTCGCCGACCTGACTCCTCGCACTCTTTGGCGCAAGGAGGATGTAGGCAGCAACCGTACATCGAAGAATGAGCTGCGGGCACTTTTCCCTGATAGTGAATCGTTCGACACGCCGAAGCCCACCAAGCTGATCGATCGGATGCTGCGGCTCGCCACCACTTCCGATGAAGCTGATGTAGTTCTGGACTTCTTCGCCGGTTCTGGCACTACAGGTCATGCTGTCTACGCGGCCAATCTCGAAGATGGAGGGAACCGTCGCTTTGTTCTCGTCCAATTGCCTGAGCCACTAGAAAAGACCATTGGCAATATTTCGACGATCGCTGACGTAACGCGGCAGCGGCTTCGACGCGCAGGGGAGACACTGCGCAGTTCAAATGCTTCCTATGAGGGCGATTTAGGCTTCAGGTCATTCCGACTTGATGCATCCAATGTGCGGCCGTGGAACGCAACGAGAGGCGACTTGGCAAAGTCACTCTTCGATCACCTCGATCACATTGACGGTACGCGGACCGACGATGACCTGCTCTACGAATTGCTACTGAAGCTCGGCCTCGACCTCTGCGTTCCGATGCGGGAGCAGACGATCGCTGGCAAGACTGTCAATGCTGTAGGCGGCGGCGTGTTGATTACGTGCTTGGACAGGGGAATTTCGTCCGCTGAGGCTGAACCGCTTGCCCTTGGGATTGCCCAATGGCGCAAGGCCCTTGACCCGGCAGGTGAAGTAACCTGCGTCTTCCGCGACAGCGCGTTCGAGAACGACGTGGCGAAGACCAATCTGGCGGCCATCCTCGAACAGCACGGCATCGCCAAGGTGCGGAGCCTCTGACCATGCCGGTACCGGCGCGGCCCAAGATTTATCACATCTGCCATGTGGACCGGTTGCCGTCCATCGTGGCTGGAGGACTGCTTTCCGACGCCGAAGTGCAGCGCCTGGCGCCGCCCGGCACCGTCATCGGCATGAGCAACATCAAGCAGCGCAGGCTGACGGAGCTGACCCTTGACAGCCACCCGGGCCTGTACGTTGGCCAATGCGCGCCGTTCTACTTCTGCCCGCGCTCGGTGATGCTGTACCTGATCCACAAGCGCAACCCCGAGTTGGCCTACAAGGGCGGGCAGGAGCCGATCGTGCACCTGGAGGCCGACTTGTTCGACGCCGTCGCGTGGGCCCAGGCCAACGGCAGGCGCTGGGCCTTCACGCTGTCCAACGCGGGCTCGTACTACTTCGAAGACCGGGCCGACCTGGCTCAGTTGGGCGAGATCGACTGGACTGCGGTGGCCAGCACGCAGTGGCCGGGCGTCAAGGAGCGCAAACAGGCCGAGTTCCTCATGGAGCACAGCTTCCCGTGGCACTTGATCGAGCGCATCGGCGTGTACTCTGCAGCGATCAACACCCAGGTGGCGCACGCCTTGCCCGTGGGCGGGCACCGGCCGCCAGTGGCCGTGCTGCCGGCCTGGTACTACTGACAAGGAGACCGCGATGATCGAATTCACCAGCGGCGACATTCTCAAGGACGATGTGGAAGCCATCGTCAACACCGTGAACTGCGTCGGCATCATGGGCCGAGGCATCGCGCTGCAGTTCAAGAACGCCTGGCCGGAGAACTTCAAGGCCTACGAGGCGGCCTGCAAACGCGAAGAGGTGCAACCGGGCCGCATGTTCGTCTACGAGGTCGGTCAGCTGACCACGCCACGCTACATCATCAACTTTCCGACCAAGCGGCATTGGCGCGGAAAGAGCCGCATCGAGGACATCGAGTCGGGCCTCAAGGCGCTGGTGAGCGAGATCCGCCAGCGCGGGATTCGGTCGATCGCGATTCCGCCGCTGGGCAGCGGGCTCGGCGGTCTGGACTGGAACGACGTGCGACCGCGCATCGAAGCCGCTATGAGGGATTTGCCTGACGTTCGTGTGCGCATCTTCGAGCCGAAGGGGGCGCCGGCGTCCGATGTGATGCACCACAGCCGCGAGGTGCCCACCATGACGGCCGGGAGAGCCGCACTGGTCGAGCTGATGGGCCGCTACATCCGAGGCTTGCTCGACCCCACGATCACCCTCCTGGAAGTGCACAAGCTGATGTACTTCATGCAGGAGGCCGGCGAGCCCCTCCGCTTGAAGTACGTGAAGGCGCCGTACGGGCCCTATGCCGAGAACCTGCGACACGTGCTGCGGGCGATCGAGGGGCACTTGGTGGCCGGCTATGCGGACGGCGGCGATGCGCCGGACAAGCCGCTCACGCTGGTCCCGGGTGCAGTGGACGATGCCAATGCGTTCTTGGAGGCCAACGCGTTGACGCGCGAGCGCTTCGACCGGGTGGGGCGGCTCGTCGAGGGCTTCGAGACGCCGTTCGGCTTGGAGCTGCTGGCCACGGTGCATTGGGTGGCTAGGCATGAGACTCCGGCGAGGACGTCGGCCGAGGTGGTCGAGCGTACCTACGCGTGGAATGACCGGAAGCGCCAGTTCACGCCGCGGCAGATCGGCATCGCGTTGAATGTGCTCACCAAGCAGGGGTGGCTGGAAGCCGCACAGGCCGGGGAGGCGGCCACGTGAGGTTGCACTTTGAGGCGGACCTGCCCTATCAGTCGGCAGCGATCGAGTCGGTGTGTGACCTGTTCCGGGGCCAGGAGGTCTGCCGGACCGAGTTCACGGTGACCGTGCGCGCCGCCCGACCAGACAGCGACTCTGCCGCCGCGCAAGGGGCACTCGAGGGGATGCTGGCAACCGAACAGGGCGGCATCGGCAATCGGCTGACGCTGCTCGACGACGAGATCGAGGCCAACCTGCGCGAGGTGCAGCTGCGGAATGGTCTGCCGCCGACGACGAAGCTGTCCCCGGACTTCACGGTGGAGATGGAAACGGGCACCGGCAAGACCTACGTCTACCTGCGCACGGTGTTCGAGCTGAACCGGCGGTACGGCTTCACCAAATTCGTGGTCGTAGTGCCGTCGGTTGCCATCAAGGAAGGCGTGAACAAGACGCTGCAGATCACCCGCGAACACTTCGAGGCGCTGTACCCGGGGGCCAAGGGGTACGAGTTCTTCCAGTACGACTCGTCCAAGCTGGGCCAGGTGCGCAACTTCGCCACCAGCCCGAACATCCAGATCATGGTGATCACCGTCGGCGCCATCAACAAGTTCGGCGACGAGCAGGAAGCTGCTGCCGAGGAAGCCGACGAGGGGTTGCGCCGCGAGAAGAGCAAGAACGTGATGTACCGCGCCAGTGAGAAGACTGGCGGCGAGAAGCCGATCGATCTGGTTCGCCAGACCCGTCCGATCCTCATCGTGGACGAGCCGCAAAGCGTTGACGGCGGCATCGACGGCCGGGGCCGCAAAGCGCTGTCCCGCATGCACCCGCTGTGCACGCTGCGCTACTCGGCGACCCACGTCGACAAGCACAACATGGTCTATCGGCTGGACGCCGTGGACGCCTACGAGCAAAAGCTGGTTAAGCAGATCGAGGTTGCCGCGGCCACGGTCGAGCAGGCGCACAACAAGCCCTATGTGAAGTTCCTCGGTGCAAAGGCCAAGCGCGGCACCGTGGTGGCCACGGTGGAGCTGGACGTGCAGACCAAGGCCGGCACGGTGAAGCGCCAGGAGGTCGAGGTGCAGGACGGATTCGATCTGCAGCAGGAGACGGGACGGGCCGTGTACGCTGATCTGCGGATCGGCACCATCCGCGCAGCCAAGAAGGATGAGCTGCTGGAACTGCATGTGCCGGGCGCGCAGCACTACCTGCGCGTCAACGAGACCTGGGGTGGCGTGGAACCCCTGGCGATCGAACGGGAGATGATCCGCCGCACGATCAAGGAGCACCTGGACAAGGAACGGCGCTTCCGCCCGATGGGCATCAAGGTGCTGAGCCTGTTCTTCATCGATGCGGTGGAGAAGTACCGCATCTACGACGCCCAGGGCAACGCCCAGAAGGGCGTTTACGCCACGATCTTCGAAGAGGAATACAAGCGCTGGGCCGGGCACCCGGACTACCGCGACCTGTTCGGCTCGGTGGACTTGAGCGCCGCGGCGGCCGACGTGCACAACGGCTACTTCTCGATCGACAAGAAGAAGATCGCCGGCAAGACCGTTGAGATGGTGAAGGACACCAGCGGAAGCACGGCGGCCGACGACGACACCTACAACTTGATCATGCGCGACAAGGAAAAGCTGCTGAGCTTCGACTCGCCGCTGAAGTTCATCTTCAGCCACTCCGCGCTGAAGGAAGGCTGGGACAACCCGAACGTCTTTCAGATCTGCAACTTCAGCACGCGCGAGACCGAGCGCTGGCGGCGGCAGACCATCGGACGAGGCCTGCGGTTGTGCGTCAATCAGCAAGGCCACCGCGTGCGCGGCTTCGAGGTGAACACGCTCACCGTGGTGGCGAACGAGAGCTACCAGCAGTTCGCCGACAGCCTGCAGAAGGAGATCGAGGCGGACGGCTATCAGTTCGGCGTCGTGCCCGAGCATCTGTTCGCCGGCGTCTCAGTGGCGCAGCCTGATGGCACGCAAAGGCCCTTGGGCTTCGAGCTCTCCAAGGTGGTCGCCGAGCATCTGCGCGCGACTGGCCTGGTGGATGCGCGCGGCAAGGTCAAAGACGAGCTGCGCCGCGCCATCAAGGACGGCACTCTGCCGCTGCCGCCGGAGGTGGAGGCGCAGCGAGCGCAGATCCTCGAGTTGTTGCGTCGGGTGTCGGGCAAGCTCGAGATCAAGAACGCGGACGAGCGCCGGCAGGTGCCTGTGCGTCGTGCGGTACTGGACAGCCCGGAGTTCAAGGCGCTGTGGGACCGCATCAAGTACAAGACGACATACCGGGTTCAGTTCGACAACGAACGCCTCATCCGCGACTGCATCACCGCCGTGATCCAGGCGCCGCCGGTCAGCAAGACTCGGCTGCAGTGGCGAAAGGCGGGCATGGAGATCGGTGAGGCCGGGGTGACGGCGGTGGAGCGCAAAGGCGCCGACATGGTGGTGCTCAACGAGGACGACATCGAACTACCGGACATCCTCACCGAGCTGCAGAACCGCACTCAGCTGACGAGGCGCAGCATCGGCCGCATCCTGGTCGACAGCCACCGGCTCAACGACTTCAAGCGCAACCCGCAGCAGTTCATCGAGACGGTGGCCGACGCCATCAACCGCTGCAAGCGTGCCGTCCTCGTGGATGGCATCCGCTACCAGCGGCTTGGCGACGAGGCCTACTATGCGCAGGAGCTGTTCGAGACCGAGGAGCTGACGGGCTACCTGAAGAACATGCTGCTCGATGCCGAGCGTTCGGTCTACCAGCACGTCATCTACGACTCCGACACCGAGCGCGACTTCGCGGACCAACTGTCGAAGAACGAATCGATCAAGGTCTACGCCAAGCTGCCGGGCTGGTTCAAGGTGCCGACGCCCCTGGGCAGCTACAACCCCGACTGGGCCGTACTGGTGGCGACGCCCGACGGCGATCGGCTCTACTTCGTCGTGGAGACCAAGAGCAGCCTATTCGTCAGTGATCTGCGAAACGCCGAGAGCGCCAAGATCGAATGCGGCCGCGCGCACTTCAAGGCGCTGTCAGTAGGTGAGAAACCCGTGATCTACGACAAGTTCAAGGACGTGGCGGGACTGCTGGAGCGGGCGCAGTCGGCGGGATGATGGTTTGAGCTCGGCGACCATGATCGGGCTGTGGGGCTTCGGAACGTGGGTGTCGATTCGGCATCGGAGGCTGTTGACGGGTGACATTCCAGCAGCGATTTGCACAGTCTGACGACGCCGCGCAGATGATGGCCCGTGCCCGCGAGGCCGTGCGGGTCGATGCCTCCGGTGCGAGCCTGGGTGCGCTGGTAGAGCTGCTGATGCTGCGCCGCACGGCCGATCGACGGATCGCTGTGGCCGACTCGACACCACGTGGGCGGCTGCTGCGTCGGCTATTGGCTTCATCGCGACTGTTCGTCAGCGAAGGGCCCTGTGGAGCAATCCACCGACCCGCTGGTGGCAACGCCGCGGCAGATGCCGCATCGAACGATTTCGCGAAGACGTTTCAGACGCAGCTTGTGGCAGTCGGCGTGCAGGCGACCGCTGCGGGCCGGCTCTCGGCGGCTCTGCATGAACTTCTGACCAACATCGACGAGCACGCGGGCGATGCAGTGGATGGGTTGGGCGCATTCGAGGTCCTGGACCGCGAAGCTTGGATGGTAGTGGCAGACAGCGGAAGAGGCGTTCGGGCCGGCTATGCAGAGTCGCCACTGCCGGCAAAGCCAGCCACCGCCGAGGAGGCGCTGACCTGGGCCGTGATCGACAATCGGTCGCGTACCGGTGATCCGCACCGAGGGCTGGGCTTCCGGTCGGTGATCCAGTCGGTGCGGTCTCTGGACGGTTGCGTTCGCGTTCGCAGCGACTCGGCCAGCCTTGAGCTGGTGCAGGTTGCGGACCAGCCCAGATTCTTAGTCCGTGAACAAGGACATCTGCGGGGATTCGTCGTCAGCGTCCTGCTGCGCTGGTGATGGCCGAAAGTCGAAGCTCGCTTGGCGATCGTCATTTGGGCGTTCGGGCGGCATCGTGGCGGCCAGACGCAGGACCCGGATGTTGTGCTTCAGAAGTGCACGTGTTTCGCGCCTTGAATCGGCCTGTACAGGCACATACGATGCCTTGCCACCGGGGTTCACGTAGGCCTTGCGGCGTTTCATCGCACGCATGTACGGCGTGGAGTCGATGATGACCACCTGCTTGAAGGTTCCGCGCAGGGACCGAGCAGCTTCAGCGTTGCCTCGTACCACGAGCGTCAGGTCGCGCCCGACTTGCTTGGCAAGCTCGGTCAGCCGCTGACAGTGTTGTCCGATGCTCAACTTGGTGGCTGTGCCGGTCAGGAACTCATAGGCGATGGCCTTGACGGCAGTCTGGTTGCGGATGAAAGCCGCCCAGCGCACAAAGTCGTGATCGGTGCGGCCGTTGACATGAAGGGCCGTGCAGAGCCCGCCTTGGGTCATGTGGTACCAGACCCAGGCGATGCGCTTCATTGCGTGAAGGTTGTCCTGTCGAGGGCAGTCAATCACCGTGCTGAAGTCCGGCGATGTCGCGAAGATCGCACCCGCGTGGACCATCTGTCTCGCGATCCTGCCGATGTCGGGCAGCGGCCAGACCCGTTCAACGGCGGGATCTTCCTGGACGCCGGACAGCACCCAGCCATGCCGCGGTCGCACGCCGTAGGCGCTTGCCAGTTCCTGCTGAGTCCTGGCCCGAGTGGCGTGCTTGCGACCTTTGAGGGCGTATGTCAGCGGTAGCGCCACGCAGTCGTCCACCGATGTGATGCGAGGACCGACGAGGTTGCCCTGGAGCAGGGGGATCCATTCGGGCAGTCGGGGCATGTCGACATCGCGTGCCAATGGGATCGTGCTGAGGTCCCAGCCGTCCACCTCCTCATGACGCCTCACGTACTCAGCGGGCTTGTTGGGGCAGACCATGTCGCACTTGCTGCGGTCCTCGCAGTGGCAGAACGACAGGCAGTCCACCAGCAATGCGCCGGTGTCGCGCAGATGCAGTCCGCCGCAGACGGGGCGGTCGATACAGCTTCCGCAGCCAAGCAGTGGCTGGCTGGTGCCGACGTCCTTGAAAGTCGATGCGAATCGGACAGCATTCAGCGGCAGCAAGTCAACGCTCCACGACCAGATCGATGCAACCGGAGGATTGCAGTTGTGAGCGCACCTCGGCGACCATGAGTCCGGCGCCGCGTTCGAGACCCCGAAGAAGTTCTTCTTTGGGATTGCTGACTTCCCCGATGCAGACGTTTTGGTCGCGAACCTTGATCTCGCCCTGCATCAGCTGCAGCATCAGCTTGCTGCCAACCGGCGGCAGGTCGCCCGAGACGGTCGCGCGGCACCCAAGTTCCTGGCCGGGTGCGAGCGAAGCGAGCATGTCGTGCTCACTGGCGCGCAGCTGACGATTCCAGCCTTTCGCCCGGCCTTCACGCTGCTTTCGCAGAAACTCATTTCCCATACGACATGCCCTTCACTGCAGGAGAGTAGAACTTCGTCTTGCCGACTTTGCGCTCGGTGAGCAGACCCATTCGGGTAAGTGCAACCAGGCGGTTGTTCCAAGCGGTGATGACGGTGTTCTCGCCTGAGACCTCGCTGATCGCACGCGCGTCGGCCTCGCCGAGTCGCAGCGTCAGTTCGAGGGTGAGGGAGAGCTTGGCGTCCAACGGGCCTTGGGCACACGCTCCGGCAATGGCGCCGTCGTTCAACGAGCAGAAGAGCAAGACCACTTCGGATGTCGAAGCGGCCAGAAGTGCCTCTTCTCGGGATACCTCGTCCAGATTGGCGACAAGGCAGGGCTGGCCATCCTGCGCGGCCCAGCGGACGATGGGCAAGACGGCTTCACGAAACGCGCTCGCCGTCACAAGCTCCATGTCGGCGAAGTCCAGGACCCAGGGATGTTCGAGCGTCGCTGCCCCGGCCTGAAGCTTGGCAGCGGCCTCGCGACCCGCCGCCGCGCCTGCCAGCGTCGACCTTCCGATGGTCGATCGAACCGACAACACATTTCGTTCACTCACTTGCATGAGTGAGAATGTAGCCGCGTTTCAGGTACGACGCAATCCCGAGCGGAACAGTCAGGTTCCGGGTGGTGGTGGGCGCCGCGGCCTGCCCCTGGTGATCCGCCCTGACTTGATGCCTGCGCACGGCACTGAGACGACAGCGAGTGGTGTTTGCTGCCAGCTGTGACGAGTACTTCGACCGTGCTGGCCAAGGGTCCCAATCGGAGCCGGCCGACGCTTGCTGTGCGCCTTGCGGCGTAGAGCGGGATCGCGCCGGTTTCGAGGCGCGGCGCGAGATCACGGACCACCAGTGGGCGGTTATCCCCTCCGGTGGAAGTGCGCGAGGCTACGTCCCGCCAAGATGCCCAGCATAGCCATGACGCACGGCCCAACGACCGGATGCACGCCGATGGGCACGACCATCGAAACTACGAACGCACAGGCCAGCACGATCGCCACCGAGGTGTACAGCGCGAAGCGCTCAGGATCGTGGTGAAGAAACTCCTTCGACTTGATCACTCTGCTGATCGCGCCGTCGGCCATCGCTGCGACCAGGAAGGCCGCCATCCAAGGCAGCCACTCCAGCATCGCCGACAGCCTGAAGGCGGCCAGCAGCACGAGTGCATCGATCGCACGAAAGTAGCTGTTCCCGAACAGCCGCTGGTTGACGGAAGCCATCTCCCGCGCCACGGCGCCGTCCACGCCGCTGGCCGCCGACTCGCCGGCGGTCGGGGGAATGGGTGTTGAGTCGCGTGCCGCGCCCTGTAGGCCCAGCGCTCGGTCGAGGATACGCAGCGCGGGCGTCTCGCCCCAAATCTCTTCCATCGCCTGGTGCTCGCTTCGAATCTGCGCCAGGAACCGCTCTGGCGGATGCGCCGATGGCAGGTAGAGCGCCAGCACCAGCAGGCAGAGCAGGGCGGCGATGCTGACGATGCGGATCACGACGGATGTCCCGCTATTGCGGCTGGAGTCCGGTTCGGCTTGGGCGGCGCCGAACGTGTTGCTCTGGGCCCATCCGCATCCGGGTCGAGGATCGGAAACCGCCCCTTGATGATCCGCCCGCCCGACACCGAGGCGAAGTACTGAAGGTTTGGCAGCTTGCCCAGCACGTCGGCCGGCACCATCTCTTCGAAGCTTTCGGTGAGCTGCGTCGAGTAGCTCGACGAGAAGTCGCCCAGGTGGGCGTCGGCGCCGCTGCTCAGGCCCACGCGCACCGAGTGGATCGCGGTCTTGCCGAAGGTCTCGACCACGAAGTCCTGCGTCGGCCTGTCCTTGGAGCGCAGCGCGATCAGGTTGTTCAGGTTGCCCAGCGCCATGCGCGCCGCGTCTTCGCTGCCCAGCCGCTTGGCCAGGTCGGCCAGCGTCTGCATCGCGCAGGTGGTGAAGATGCCACCCTCGGCGCCCTTGTTCAGGATCTCGATCAGCGGCTGGTTGATGACGTTCGACACCTCGTCCACGAACAGCGAGATGCGCCGGTAGCCGCCCAGGTTGTAGCGCATGCCCGCACGCGCAGCCAGGTCGGCCAGAGCCAGCGCGCCGATGGCGGTGGCCACCGACGGGTCGGGCAGGGAATCCAGGCACATGTACAGCACGTGGCCGGCGCGCTCGATCTTTTCGAAGTTCATGATCGGCCGCGCATCGCCGGTGTCGAAGGGGTCCGGCGACAGGCTTCGGCCGAGGTCGCCCGAGGTCAGCATCGAGAGCACCGGCAGCAGGTTGGCCGTGATCTTCTGGTAGTGCTCGCGGTTGTGGCGAAAGGTGCGCACCTGGGCGTCGAGCACCTTGTTGCGCTGCGACTGCGGGACGTGGTGTTCGTAGAAGGCGACCAGGGCCAACAGGTCCGCACTGGCCGCCTCCGACGGGCGCTTCATGTTGCCGCGGTGCGCGTCGTGCAGCAGCTTCTTCATTTCCGGCTGGTCGCGCCAGCCGGTGCCGAGAAGCCGCTCGTAGAAGCGGCGCAGTGTCGCTTCCAGCACGGGCTCGATGCCGCCCTCGATGTACTTGGTGAGCTTGACCAGGTTCGGCCGCTCCTCCAGTTCGACCAAGCCCTGCACGACCACGTTCACGGCGTCCCAGCCGAAGGCGGAGAAGGCGCCGGCCGTGTCCGGCGGCATGATCGACTGGATCCGCGAGGCGATCTCGGTGGGCTTCTGCCAGTTGAAGGTGAAGTCCAGGCGCACGCCGGCTTCAGGGAATGCGGGGTGGAACTCGAGGAAGGTGTCGGGCTCGCGCCAGTCCTCGCAGGCACGCTGGGTGACACGCTTCAGGCGGCGGCTGTTCTTGGGATCGATGACGATCACCACGTCGCCGCGGCGGACGGCCTGCGTCACCAGGTTGGCCAGCGCCACGCCCTTGCCCGACTGGGTGGTGCCCACCAGCAAGGTGCCGCCTTCGAAGTTCTGCAGCGGCCGGTGCAGGGGCACCTCGCGCGGTTCGACGCCATGGATGTAGGGCAGACCGATCTCGGCATCGGGTTGCGGTCGTGCGTCGTAGCCCAGCACCTGCAGCAGGCGGGGCGACACGGTGAACTCGCGCTAGTCGACCTTGGCCAGTTCGTAGAGACGCTGCGAGTGGACGGGCCGCCACTCGAAGCCGAAGCCCAGGAATACCGCGTCAGGCTTCTCGGTCCAGCGGGCGACGGCCCGTGTGCTCAGCACCTGGATGCCTCGGCCGGATAGCGAGGCGCGCAGCACCAGGGTGTGAACGCCCTGCGCCAGCCGCAGGACGCCCATCGCCAGGCAGAAAGCGGCGAGCGGGAGTGCGAGCTGTCGCGGGAGGAGGCCCAGTCCGCCGGTGACTGCGAAGAACAGCAGGGCGGATGCCCAGACGGCGGCGGCGTACACCTCGTAGGCGCGCCGCCAGGGCATCTCGTAGCGGCGCATCAGCATGTCAGGGCTCCTCGTGCGCGGCCGGCTCGAAGGCGGCAGGGTCGAAACCATCGATGCAGGCTGGGGCAACGACCAGCCCGATGGTCGGCTCGCCGCGGAAGTCGGCCGTGACGGTGGCCGGGCCATCCCGTCCGGCATGTACCAGCAGGCCGACATCGGCCAGCGCCCGACCCGCCAGCGCGGGCTGCACGCCATGCCGCTCCAGTTCAGCCAGCGGCACGAACAGGCCGGCCGCGACAGGTGCGGCGGCCGCAGCGCTGCCGGGCCCATTGAGGGTGCCGACGATGGCCGCGAGGGCATCGCGCACGGCAGGGTTCAGGCGCATGGGTGCGTTCAGCTTGAAGGTCGGCGCCGCGGCCGGCGGCGGGGAGGGCGGAGGGGGCGGCGACGGGACAGCCAGGTCGGCAACGACAGCAGGGGGCGGTGCCGGGGTCTGTGACACCGGCGGCGGGGATGCGCGAGCTGCCGGTGATGTGGCCACCTCGGTGGCGTCGAGCAAAGAGAACTGGGTGCCGGGCGGCGGTGCCGGGGCTGGCGCCGGTGCAGTCGTTGGCGCCTTCTGTGTGGTCCGCGTGGCGCCAGGTGGGCAGACCAACGAGATGGTCAATGGCTCGGCCGGCGGCGTGACACCGTTCAGCAGGATCGCCGGCGATGCCAGCTTCACAGCCTCCGCGGCGGTCTTCAACTCAGGCGGCAGGACGAACCAAGTCGAGGCACCGTCCGGCTGCTGCACGAAGACCCCGGCCTCCAGAAGCAGATCGAGCATCGTCTCAGGCGCCTTCGGGATGCCGGCCAGCTGATCGGCTTCGAGGAGTGCCTGGACATCGTGGGCCGCCTGCGGCCACAGCAGGAACAGCCCATCGGACCCCAGCCAGGCGCGCGACTTCTCCCGGTTCGGGAACCAGCTGGGACTGCCGGATGCCAGGCGACGCATGGCGTCGACCAGGTACCGCTCAAGGTGCGAGCCGAACTGAGGCACACCGTAGCGATCGGCGTTGGCCTGCAGGTTCCGGTCGACCACCAGCGCGAGCGATCGACGCACCAGAGCGTCGAGGACGTTGTGGTCACGGTATACCGGCTGCCCGCTGATGCTGGACAGGAGGTGCGGGACGATGATGCTGTTGTCCTGCGCCAGGTACTGGAGCGTGGCTCCCGGGATGACCAGGGGCAGTGCGAACACGCCCAGGCCGCGCGACTCGGTGGCGTTCGGCCGCCAGCGAACGAAGTAGCGAGTAGCACTGCGCGATGCCAGCCAGTCGCCCAGGGGGACGAGGAACTGCGGCCACTCGCCACCCGCCTCGTCGGTCACGATCAGGTGGCTGAGCACCCGGTGCAGTTCGCAGCACAGGCCACCGATGAAGGTGGCCAGGCGCCAGCGCGGTTCAAGCTGGCGGCGCGCCGAGATCGTCGATCGTCCGGAGAAGATGTGCGCGTCGGTGCCTTGCAGGCTGTAGAACGCGACCTCCAGCCCGAGGTTCAGCAGGCCGGTAGGTGAGCTGAAGTAATTGTCGGCGGTGGCGGGGAGAAGGTGGACATAGCCGGCATAGCGCTGCAGCAGCGGTTGCACCTCCGCGTCGAAGGTGTCGCGGGACAGGCCGAAGCACAGGCGGATGCGGCCGACGAGGCCGTCGGCCGCTGCTAGCACGTCAGGGACGGGCAGGGCGGCGAAGCCCGGGTCGGACGCTGGAAAGGCTCCGTGGGAAGCTGACGAAAGCATGGCGATTGCAGGCGAGCACCCGCGGCCATGTTGATGGACACGGTTGAACGCCGACACCTGAAAGGATCACTCTCGGGCACGGCTTTCGACACCAGGCGTCGGCGGCAGGCCTGATCCGACATCGCTGGCGGTCGACATCCGGCGTGCGTCGTCCGCGTTCATGCACCGCCATGGCGGGCTACTGTCGGGCTGCTGTCGTGGTCAGCGCCTTCGGTGCTTTTGATACTGCATGCCATCGATGTCCTACCATGGAGAACCTTGTGATTGACACCGCCGAAAGAGTGACGACCGCTCGCCTGCTGACCCCGACCGAATTCGGCCTGTGCGTGCGGCTGTTCCGGGAGATGCGCCAGTGGTCTCAGGAGCAGTTGGCTGAAATCTCCGGGCTCAACGTTCGCACGATCCAGCGGGTCGAACAGGGCCTGGCGGCCAGCCTGGACACGCGAAGGGCTCTGGCCCGTGCGTTCGAGTTCGAGGATCTGGATGTACTGAACAAGCCTTTCGCGATCCCGACGGAAGAGGAGCTCAAGGCACAGAAGGCAAAGTTCGATCGCGAACACGTCACCTTGACTGCACTCCCGCTGACGACGGGGAAGCAGTTGGCCAAGCTCGCCGAAGCTCACATGATGGATCTGTCGGAGCCTGGGTTCGAGCTCGAGCGGGAGGCAGACGAGGCGTTCGCCGGATTGGTTGACTACTTCAGGGAGTACCGTGACTGCGCGGACCTCTACACCGAGTCGACCAAGTTCGAGGTGTACGACGAACTGCAGTCCCGCATCGATGGCCTGAAGGCGCTCGGCGTGTCATTGCGCTATGCCGAACGCAAGATGCAGGTGAAGTGGGGAACCGACTCCGATGCCAAGCCGATGCCGGTGAGCGTTCTGTACGTTGTCGCTTTCCCGCTGGGCAAGGAGCCGGACCAGTTTGCGACACCGAAGTCCGGTGGCATCCGCTTGTGATGCAAGTAGGACGCTGTGCCGTCCACGCCAGATCGGAATTGCTTCCCCTGTATCTCGCATCGCCAGCCTACAGGGAAGGTCCCGCTGCGAACCGATTGGCTCACGGCTGGCTTTCGCTCGTCGAGGACGTGCCAGCCTGCCCCGTCGACGAGCCAAAGGAACGCTGCAGCAGGATGAGCATCCCCAACTGCTCCGCGCTCGGCGCAGCCAGCGGCTGCACCGGAAACGCCCCCTGCACCCGCGGGTCCGTCCCATACCGCTGCACCAGCTTGCAGAACGGGCAGTGGTCGTTCGAGCGTGCCACGGAGCCGTAGGCCGCCAGGAACTCGCTGTGGCAGGTCGGGCAGGTGACGAGCGAGAAGCTTCTCGTGTCGGTGAGCCACAGGCCGTCCGTGTGCGCGGCCAAATCGAAGGCACGGTCGAAGCTGATGCGGTGCGGGGGCTGGCAGATGCCGACGTAGTGGCGGTAGGCGCCAACGAGAGCTTCACACGCAGGGAAGTCGGCGTCGCGCAGACGGCGGTACAGGGCCACGACGATCGAGGCCTCGGCGCGGTGGAGCAGGTTGGCGCCGTGGTACCACTCGGGGGAGTCCGGCGAGCGCCCTCGAGGCACGGCCATGCGGTCCGGGAAGAGCAGGCGCAGCGCCTCGCGGGGTGGCAGGCCCGTCAGATGGCCGATGGTGCGCACACGTGCGCCGCAGGCCGCGCAGGCTTTGGCCAGCGCCAGGGCGCGCAGTTGGCGATCGACCCGCGACTGCACGGCGTATGACCCGGCAACTGGGCGTCAGGCTGCCGAACTGGCCGTCACATGGCGGGGGGCGTGGACCGCGGCCAGCGGTCGCACCAGCGGCAGCGGCGTGTCGAGCAGGCTGACCAGGTCGCGGCGCGGCGGGAAGAGCGTGGCGTCGCCCAGGTTGGCCACGATCGCCATCAGCTGCTGGACGCTCATCGTGCCGAGCCGCTCGGCCTGGGTCGCGTCGAGCGCGAAGCGGCAGCATGCGGCCGTGCGGTCGTGGAGGATGCCGTCGCGGATGGTGAGCAGCAGGGTCAGGTTGGCGATCTGCACATCGGAGAGCTGGACCTGGTTCATGGTGCGTCCTCGCGTGGGGACCACGAGCCCGTGCAGGGCAGGGTGGAGGGGTTGGTCGGTGGATGCGGGTCGTGTTGCGGTTGCTGAAGGAATGATTCCGGCGCTGTGCGGCCAGCATAGGGTGGGCGACGGGTCGACTTCAATGGGCGGCGCGGGCTTATGCATCTGCTTACCGAATTGCCACTCGCAAGCCCTGGCGAATTCCGGCGAATGCGTGAGCGCCACAGCATGACGCGATGTGCGGCGTGAACGACGCCCTTTTCGGGGCATCGCGCAACGTCGGCGCCGGCCCGGTCGGCGAACGGGGTTGCCCCCGCTCGCCGCCGTGCCGGACTGCCTGCTCAGGCCGTGCTCAGATCGCTTCGGCCAGGCCCTTCCACTCGGCGGTGCCGAGCTCGATCAGCTTGCCGCCCAGCGCCTCGAACTCCGTGGCGCGGTCGTAGTCGTCGATCTCCTGGCTGTAGTGCGTGACCGCATTGACCAGCCCGTAGCCAGAGAGCTCGCCCTCGGTGATCAGGTGCCGCAGCACGCCCGAGCGCTCGACATCGTTGAGCGTGTAGCGCTGGGCCAGCACCTCGACCGTCTTCACCGGGTCGCCGACGAGGGGGATCTTCAGCGTCTTCTGCAGCTTCTGCGCCGTCTGCCGGAAGCTCGCCTCCGACACCGCCGCCTGCACCACGTCGCGCACCTTCAGGAAGAAGGCCTTGTCGTCGGCACGCAGGGTGTCGTCCTGGTAGACCTGCAGGCCTTCGTCCTCGGTGCCGAGCGAACGGCCCACATGCGTCTTGCGCAGCGACCGGTCGGCCGCGATCAGGCCGTTGCGGCAGACCAGCCGGTACAGCAGCGGCTGCACCGACAACGTGCCCTGGCCGACCTCGGAGTTCGAGATCACCACGCCGGCCTGCACCACGTCGCCCGGCGCCATCTCGTAGGTCAGGCGCGAGGTGATGCACTTCAGGTACATGCGCGTCTCGGTCAGCTCGACCGATTCGAAGCGCACGTCGGGCAGCTGCTGCAGGATGGGCAGCACGCTCTCGGCGAGGTCGAAGTTGTCGAGCCGGCGGTAACGATCCGACAGCACCGCGCGCACCTGGCCGTCCAGGGTGCGCAGCATGCGCCGATCGTCCTCGCTCTGCAGCCAGGTGTTGACGTTGCGGTCCAGCAGCACTGGTTGCTCCTCGCGCATGCGCTCGAAGTACGCGTGCGGGATCTTCAGCTTGTCGGCCAGCTGGCGGCGCGCCAGCGGCGTGACGCCGTAGCGCACCGGGTTGCCGGCTTCGTTGACGATGATGTGCGTCTGGCCGTCGTCGCCGGTGCTGTGATGCACCAGCTGCGACGGCACGATCAGGTCCTTCTTCGAGTGCAGCTGGCGCTCCAGTTCCTGGGCCAGGCTCACGAGGGTACGTCCGCTCTTCATGAATTTCTCCAATCGGGTTGGGGTGGGTGAGAAGCGGGGACGGCACGGCCCACGTCGGGGCACGGCTCCCCGCAGTGGGTTGACGACAACAACTCGCCGCATGCAGCGCGTGCTGGATGGATTGGCGATGCATCGGCGAGGCAGGGGCGCGACTTCGGTGACACGGGTGTCGCCATCGGTCGCGCGGGATCTCCAGGGCTGCCTTCGTGGCGCCGGGAGGCGTCACCTGGTCTGGCAGCTACCAGTCGGGAAACGACGAGGGGAGCGCGTCGGCCGCATGGCCGACGGCGCCTGACCTTTTCGCCGGCACCGGCAGGTCGTGGCGCAGGGCATGCGCCGACCCGTCCAGTGCCGCTGAAAAAGCGGGTGCGGCCCGCCGTGGCTCGCCGCACCCCAAGCTCCATGACCTCTGCCTCAGCCACCGAGGGCCACCCGGTTGCCCGAGGCCCGGTCGGTCGACGGCGATGCGGTCGCTTGTCCCTGACCCGGGTCGGGGCCGGTGGCACGCTGGCACCACACATCGGCCCAGTCCGTGCCCGCATGGCGCGGCACGAACACGCGCACCTGGCGCGGGCCGGTGGTCTTCTCTTCCCGCTTCAGCCGCCGCGCGAGCGCGTAGGCGAAGCACTGGCCGGCGAAGTCGCCACCGGCGTCGTTGTCCGCATAGATGCAGACCTCGCGCACGGTGTCCGGCACCCAGAGCTTCTCCAGGTTGCCGGCGCTGATGCCGGCCCACACGGGCTTGCCGGTGGCCAGGTGCACCGCCAGGGCGGTCTCGATGCCTTCGCACAGCGCGAGCTGCGCGCCGGCGTCGAACAGGCGCACGGCAGCACCGTGGATGCCCGCGGAGAGCACCTTCTTCGCGTCGGCGGCGTCGAGCTTTCGGCCATCGCGCAGGTAGGTCCGGTGCAGCGTCACGGCCTGACCATCCGGCGCCTGGATCAGCGCCAGCATGGCCGGGTAGGCCGCGATCTGCCGCGACTTGCCGTCCGCACCCTTCTCGAAGTAGCCGAGCGACGGGTGGAACCGCAGCACCGGCGGATGCCGATGGAGGGTCAGCCCGCGTCCGCACAGGTAGCGGTCGACTTCGTCGCCGGCCACCACCGGCCGCGCCTCGTCCCAGATGCGCTGCACCAGCCGGCGCATGCGCTCCCCCGGTGCCGCTGGGGCACCGGCTTCGCAGGCGGCCGCCGCCGGCAGCCTGCCCAGGCAACGTTCCACCTCGCACAGGGCGGTATGGAAGTCCACGCCCCGCACGGCCTGCAGCAGCTTGAAGCCGCCACCCGGGCCGCATTGCCGGCAGTGGTAGTTGCCCTCGCCGAACTTGTCGGTGTACTGGAAGCGGTCGGTCCCGCCGCAGGACGGGCAGGGCCCGTTGCGGTGCCTGAGGATGCGCTCCTCGATGCCTGCCGCAGCCAGCACCTCGCTCCAGCGGCCGTGCGCGCGCTGCTTCACGGCGTCGATGCGGGCCGCGTAGTCAGTGTCCTGCATGGGCTCCTCCGCCTGCCGCTGCGTGGTCGACCAGATCGACGGTGTGCCCGGGCGCGAGACCCACGCCCACCGTCAGCTGGAAGGTCTTGCCGTGCAGCAGCGGGTACTTGCCCAGCCGCAGGGACTGCAGCAGCGAGTCCAGCGTCTGCACCGGGTCCACCGCCCGCAGCAGGCGCAGCAGATCGGCCAGCGCGTCACGGTCGGCGTCGCGGTCGGCATCCAGGAACTGGTCGTGCTCGTCGGTGAACGAGGACAGCTGTTCCACCGGCGCGCCCGTCGTCTCGCCGTCGGGGATGTACAGGTTGCCGTCGTGGCAGACCCCGGCGTCGCTGACCAGCGTCTCGTCGTCGCCGACGCGCACGCGAACCTTCTCGCAGAGGATGACCGTGGGCCAGACCCAGCGGCCCTCCAGCGCCGTGCGCAGCTTCTCGCCCACCGGCGTCACGCGCTGACCCTCTTCCTCGAGGAAGCGGACGTGGCGCATCACCCAGTGGTCGGCATGCACGCCGATCCAGTCGAACACCAGCCACCCGCGGGCGCGCGCCATCATCCAGCGCGGCGCGTTGTCGTCGCCCACGTCGTCCAGGGCCACCAGCTGCACGGCACCCGACTCGATGGCCTCGCGCGAGGGCGCGGTCGGCACCGGCGCCAGATGGCGGCGCTCGCCATGCTCCACCTGCACCGGGTAGCCCGAGACCAGGCTGCACAGCTCCGCCGGCAGGGTGCCGAGGTCGTTCAGCAGGTCGAGGTGCCCCCAGCCGCGCATCACGCTGTAGTAGGTGTCGATGAAGTGGCGCGGCGGCAGTTCGGCCTTGGCGATCTCCAGCGTGCGACGCCAGCAGGCCTTCAGCTCGGTGTCGATGCGCTGGCGCTGCACGTCCTCGTCGATCAGGCGGTCGCGGTCCGGCAGCCGCGCCATGAACTGGCGCGAGTCCAGGTGCACGACGTTCACGTCCTCGCGGCTGGACCAGGCCGGCCGCAGCACGCAGAAACCCTGCAGGAACACCCAGGTGTCGTGGGTGTACCGGCCGTCGCGCGTGCCCGCGAGGTGCACGGCGCCGATGGCGCTGGCCTGGGTGGCCAGGTGGGCCTCGGCCATGGCGCGCCTGAGCGGCTCGCCGTTGAACCACACCGGCACCGGAAACCCGGCGCACAGTTCCTCGACGCGCTGCGCGAGGTCCGGCAGGTCGACGCCGTGGAGCTCGACCCGGGTGCCTGCCACCGCGTCACCCAGGGCGCACTCCTCGACCTCGACCAGTGCCTTGGCCAGTGCGGCCGCGGTGTCGATGTCGACGCGGCGCCGGCCCGAGGCCACGACGCAGCGCGAGGCGGCGTACAGGCACTTCGAGAACCCGACGCCGAAGGGGCGCTCCTGCGTGCAGGTGTCGGCGTCCCAGCCCGACTCGTGGAAGCTGAGCAGCTTCTGGAAGTCGTCCAGGCCGTGGCCATCGTCCTGCACGGTCAGGGTCTGTGCCTGCGGATCGTGGTCGATCCGGATCAGGCTGGCGCCGGCACGGCGCGCGTTCTGCAGCAGCTCGGACACCAGGGTGAACCGGTTGCTGAAGGCATGGCGCTGGTTGCGCAGCGCGCCTTCTTCGTTGATTCGGACTTGGATCTTCATCGTTGACTCCTTCGGGGGCATCCCGATCGGGGGAAGAACCGGCGGAAGCACCCCTGGCGGGATGCACCCGCCGGGGTGTGTGGGCCGGTCAGCGCGGATCGGTGCCCATCAGGGCGTCGTGCGGACCGGAGGGGTGAACAACTGGCCGGCAGCCTGCGCCTCGACGAGGCTGTGCTCCAGGAACTCCCAGAGCTGCAGGTGCTGGCGACTCAGGACCTCGCCGTGGTGGCCGAGGCGCTCGACCAACGGCCCGGCGGAATGGCCACCGGGTTCGGTGAGCGGCTGCCAGTGGACGCGGTAGACGAGCCGGTCGGCACCGGCGATGACGAAGGTGCGGCCGGACCGACCGGTCAGCACTTCGCTCTCCTTGACGAGGTACTCGATGTCCTCGGGCGCCTGCACGGACAGCAGGCGCACGCGGCCGGGAACCAGGCGTGCATCGGTGTGCATGGCGGCTCCCCTCAGTGCCGGGTCAGCCGAATGGGCTGGTCCGACGCAGCGTCCGGGACGCAGGGCGCCTCCGGACGGGCGCCCTCGATGGGGCGGGCCACCGGCGGGTGCCCGGTGGGTCCCGCTTCCGGGAGGGTGTCGTCGCCTTCAAGCGGCAGGATGCAGTCGGCGCCGACCTGCTGCCGGACTTGCTCCATCAGCAGGGCGTCTTCGTAGTCCATGCGCCCGGTGATGCCGTAGGCGATGACGATCGCCAGCAGGCAGAGGGCTTCCTTGAACGTGAGCATGGTGAGTTCCTTCGAACGGATGGGCGCGTGCCGCCGCGGCCTGACCGGGTCGGTCGGCGCGGCCGAGGCACGGCGCCCGGGGTGGGCGTGATCACGCGAACAGGTCGCCCTGCACGGACATCTGCTTGAGCTGCTCGTTGATCCACTGGGGATTGCGGGTCAGCCGGGCCTCGACCCATTCGGGGTGGGTCGCCACGGCCTCGCGCACCCAGTCGGGGTAGCGGGCCAGCGTCGCGTGCAGCCAGGCCTGAAGCCCGTGGCGGATGCGCTCGCGAACTTCCTCGGCGTCGACCAGTCCGCAGTACGGGATCGGCGACAGCGGGCTGCAGCCGACCACGCGCAGGCAGTTCACGAACGAGAACGGCAGACCGTCCTTCTCGCGTTCGGTGAACACCCAGCGCAGGGTGTCGAGCTTCTCCTCCAGCGGCGTGGCCGGGTCGGCCAGGTGCCGGATCTCCTGCAGCAGGCGCCAGTGCAGCAGGACGATGTCGTCCTCGCTCCACTCTTCCACCCACTCCTCGCGGGTGCTGCCCGGTGCGCCGGTGGCGCTGTCGGAGCTGTCTGCGCCGGGATCGTCCTGAAGATCCAGGGCGGCCGGGATGTCGAACGAGGCGTCGATGACGAACGGGGTCGTCGACGAGCCGGGTCGGGCTCGGTTTGCGTCGAGGCTTGCCGTGTGTGGCGAGCCGACATGGGCGCCGGCCTGACGGCAGGCGTTGGTGCTGTGCATCGTGGACTCCTTGGATCCGAAGGGAGACCACGTGCACCCCGTGGCGGGGGCGTGGGCCCCCATGCGGGTGACGGTTGGGTGATGTGGCGCCGGCCGCCTTGCGGTCGGGGCGTGGAACTCCAGGGCTGACCGGGTTCAGTGGCGCGCGCGAGCGCGGTGATCGGTGTCAGCGTCCGATCGGGGGGACATCGGCGAGAACAGGACGAGCCCGGGAGGCAAGGGCGCGGTCAGTGCGGCGCTCGAGCAGATGCGCTCGGCACCTGGTCGCGGCCCTTGCCTCGAAGGCCCGGCCTGAGGCGAATGCCCCGGCGTGCCTGACCGCCTGCGCGGTCCTCTGCACGGCGATGGCAGGTGAACCCGAAGGAGCGACACCACGACGGGTGTCCCTCATCGGTGGGGCGTGCCATCACCGCGATTCGATCGTCCCCACGGGTGCCTGTTGCTACATGTACGGGCACCCACGCGGGGATCAGTTCAGGAAATCTCCAAGGCTTGCCGAGTCTGGATGCAGGGCCAGCTGCTGCATGGCGCAAAGGTAGGTCGCCGTTTCCGCCCGGTCAATGGGCCGACGCCCGTCGCCACGCAACTGATCGCGAAAGCGCCCCGACGTGCCGGGGCTTTCGCGTGGCAAAGGGCCGTGCACGTTCGGAAGATGCCATCGACCCCGTTGTCAGCACAAGGAGCCGCGGGCATGGCCAATGTCGAGATCGTGAAGGTGGACCAGGGCGGCGCCAACGCCCGCATCCTGGCCCGCGAAGCCAAGGTCGACTTCCGACGCGTCGAGGCGGCCAGCCTCAAGATCGCCACGCGGTTCAGCAGTGCCGAGGGCAAGCGCATGTTCGTGCGCATGTTCAACACCCTGCAGCTGAACATGCATTTCATCTCGGTCATCGCCCGCACCCGGCTCGACCACGACGACATCGGCAAGATCGAGACAGCACTGCGCGGCAGGATCGATGCCGCCACCGCCAGCCTGAACGAGGCCATCGATGGCGCCGAGGCGCTGTTCAAGGCCCATGGCATCACCAGCCTGGCGTCCTACGACACGGTGCCGCTGGACGTGGACGTGCGCGTGCTGTCGTCGATCAGCCGCCGATTCCTGGAGGTGCTGGTCAAGCTCGACCAGCTGATGCCGCTGCTGCAGACGCTGGAGATCCACGAGGTGGTGTCGGCGCAGGCGGTGGACACGCAGCGTGCTGGGCTCAAGCGCCAGGTGCGCGATATCGCTAATGGTGCGCGCAGCTTTGCGACGGGCCTGCGGCGGCGCATGAACGCGCTCGATGCCCGCGCCACGTCGCCCGACGATGCCGAAGTTCCTGACGACGCGCTCGGTACCGCCGTCGGCGAAGCCGTCTATTCGACGACCACGGCACCGGACGGACCCGCAGAGCCCCCACCGACAGCGGGCCGCGACGTGGAGCCGCTGCCTGCGCCAACGGCAGTCGCTGCGGTGGCGGAGTAGGCGGTGGAATTGCAGGCCGTCCGATGTCTCTCCCAAGCGGCGGCACCCACCGACGCTTGCGCGGGCAATCGGCGCGGGCGTGTTGCCCGTGAGCGGTGCGGACGCTACCGTGTGTCCAGGCCATGGGCTGCCCGCAGAGGCAAGTCGGCGCCACCGTAGCGCCGATCACCCGTTCAACGGGCGAATCGCCCGGGGCCTCCACCCGCATCGGGTGGCGTCGCAGTCGATACCTGCCTCGTCCAACGTCGGCACGCTGCCTCCGGCGTGCCGGTCAGTTCCGGCGGAACCGCCGCGCCCCGCTCGGCGACCGAACGCACCCGGTGCCGGACTCGGCCCTCCGCGGCATCGAACGCGCGGACCCGCACCGCATGGCGGCCGGCATGCACCCCCAAGGGGGTGGCGATCGAATCACACCGAAGAGGGCCCTCGGCAGGGGCCCTCTTCGGAAGGCATCTGCATCCACCGCGCGAACGGAACGCCCGCGGTGGTCCAGGAGTCGAGCGTTCCCGGGCGGCTGGCGCGTTTCCTGACCGAGCGCCGTCGTCGCAGAGCAGGTCATGACCTTTGCCGGCTGCATGCCGATGAGAGGCCGATCATGCCCCGCGTTTCTGTTCCCGCCACCCCGTTGGCGGATTCTCCGGCCGCAGCGCCCAGTGCTGCGCTGCCGGATACCGGCTTCCTGCGCCAGCCGCAGGTGCTGTCCTTCGTCCCCATCTCCAAGTCCACCTTGTGGCGGCGCGTGCATGCGCGCACGTTTCCGGAGCCGGTGAAGCTGTCCGAGCGCGTCACCGTCTGGCGCGCCGAGGACATCCGCCGCTGGATCGAGCAGCAGGGGGTTGCGTCATGAGACACCCGGAAAGGCGTCGGACGCATCGCGCTGCACGCGGTAACGCCTCGGCAACACGCCGGCACGCGTGCACGGGCACATTGATGCTGCTTCGCGGCGGGCCGAGGCGTCGCCGTGGCCGTAAGCGCGACAGGGCCTGGCGTGTATCGGCCGCGAAACGACTGGTCACACGGTGGTCTCACGGTCGCGCGTTAGACGTTGGAACGCCATGCACGTGCTCGGGCCGTGCCGGGTTCATGCCGTCGACATCGAGGAAGCGGTTGGCGCGGAGAAACCACGGCGCCGCGCCGGACCCGCGTCCATCGGTGGTTCCGTCGTCCAGGGAGTAACAACAATGGAAGACGATCCGGAAACCGCCGGCGATCGCCGGCAGACATTGCAGACGATCCAGATGCTGCGCGAGGTGATCGACGGCGATCCCTACGCGACCGTGGCGCAGCGATGGGGTCTGTCGCGTTCGGCCGTCGACCGGCGCATCAAGGGGCTGGCGGTCCAGCTCACGCAGGCGGTGGGCGTCGATGGCCTGCACGAGAGCGGCGCCGCCTTCGTCAAGCGCCTGCGCATGCACCGCGACGCGATCCTCCAGGCGCTGGAGCACTTCGACCCCACGCAGGTGAGCTCCCAGCGCGAAGCCCGCGTGCTCAAGCTCGACGAGGTCGATCTCGGGGCGCGCCGCGTGCGCAGCCGATCCACGCGGCCCCTGCACGACCTGGCGCTCTACTACCTGCCTTTCGCGACCGGTCTGCGCCCGCTGGAGGTCGCGCGCCTGACGGTGGGCGACTACCTGATCGAGGACGGCAATGTGCGGCGAGAGTCGAGGGTGCGCGCCGATGTCGCGATCAACGGCAGGGACCGGCCGCTGTTCTTCAGCCACCGTCGCCTGGACGAAGCGCTCGGCGCCTACCTCGACGAGCGGCTCCGCGCCGGCCACGGTCTTGGCGCCGCCGAGCACTGGCGCGGCCTGGATCCGCACGGCCCGTTGTTCCTGGGCGCGGAGGGCGAGGTCTATCCGATCACGCCGAACGGCGGCGAGGGCCAGAACCGCTACGTCTGCCGTCCCCTGCTGGAGATCTACCGCAAGATCTTCCGCCAGGCCGACATACCCGGTCTGTGCACGCAGTCCGCACGGCTGACCCTGATGTCGCGGATGTACGAGCGGGGCGCCGACGAGGACCAGGTCGGGCTGGTGCTGGGCATCGCCGATCGAAGTGCCGTGCGCGAGCAGCTGCCGAGGCCTCGACCCGAGCTGGCGAAGGTGCTCGAGGAGCTGGCATGACACGGCGCGCCCGCTGAAGGGCTGCAACGGCGATGGAGTCGGGGATGGCGTCGGGGGTGGACGGGCAGCGCTTTGCGATCGGCGGGCGCGTGGTCGACGCCGACGACCCGCAGCTGCAGGACCTGCTGGCCCAGGCCTACGAGGCGCCGGGCCGGCCGCGCTGCCTGTGCGTGGCCGGCGGCGTGGAGATGTACGTCGCCTTCCATCGCCACTTCCAGATCAAGCGCATGCCGGAGACCGGGGACCGGCACCACCCCGCCTGCCCGAGCTACGAGCCGGGGCCTGCGATGTCGGGCCTGGGCGAACTGGTCGGCGAGGCCGTCGTCCAGCTGGATCCGGCACGGGTGGAACTGCACGTGGACTTCCCGTGGGCGCGTGTGCCCGGGCGGCCTGGGGTGAGCCGCGAGCCTGCCGAGCCGTCGGAGGTCGGCCGCACCCGTCGCCGGATGAGCCTGCGGGCGCTGATGCACTTCCTGTTCGAGCGGGCCGGCTTCAACCGCTGGTCGCCGGCCATGGCCGGGAAGCGCAACCAGGCGGTGCTTCACAAGTACCTGATGCAGGCCGCCGAGTCGATCCAGGTGAAGGGCGAGCCGCTGTCCCAGCGGCTGTACGTGCCGGAAGCCTTCAGCGAGACCGCGAAGGCCGAGCAGGCCGAACGGCGGCGTGCGAGGTTGTCGGTGCTGCAGCCGCATGACGGGCGTCAGCCGCTGGCGGTGGTTCTGGGCGAGTTCAAGGGCTGGGAGTCGGCACCCGCGGGCGCGCGCATCTGGATCCGCCACATGCCGGACGCACCCTTGCTGGCCGACGCGCGGACCTGGGCTCGGGTGCAGCGCGGCTTCGCGCCACTCTTCGAGGCGCTTGACTCGGACGGAGGGCGAGGGCTGCGTCTCATGGTGGCAGCGCTGATCCGGGCCCGCCGGGAGCACACCTACGAGATTGACCTCGCCAGCCTGATGTTGACCAGCGAGGAGTGGATTCCGCTGGAGGGTGTGCACGAGGCGCCGCTGGTCCGGGCGCTGGTAGCGCGGGGTCGGCGGTTCGTGAAGCCGCTGCGGTACGACGCGCGGACGGGGGCCGGGTTCGCGAATGCCATCCTGCTGGACGTGGGCGCGGAGCCAGTGGGTCTCCACGTTGTCAGCCCGTACATGAGGCCGTTGGAGCATGAAGCCAAGAGGAGAGCGCTGGCACAGACATGTGGCCGTCGATGGGTCTGGTCGACTGAGGAAATGCTGCCAGACCTCCCGGCCGCTGTCGGGTAACGCAGGCTGAATGAATCAGTCGTCGTCCGGATGCTCGCGCCCGGCACGGCCAGTGCCGTGGCCTGCGGCGTCCAGCGCGCTCGCACCATTGCCGATCGGGATCAATCCACGCGGCGAATCCCGCCACTGCCAGGCGCCCAGGGCCACGACGGCCAGCAGCAGCAGGCCGGCCAGCCAGGCCCGGTTGTGGCGTACGAGGTTCGGTCCGTTCCCCCGCACACGGCCGGTGACCATCGGCAGCGCCTGGTTCTGCCGCCTCAGAAGGCTGAGCACGGCAATCAGGGTGATATGCGCCAGCACGAGCATCAGGAACGCATTGCCGAACAGCTCATGCACCTCCTCCAGCCAGTCGCCACCGAGCACGTCGCCCCAGTCGTTGTAGGTGCCATACCCGGTGAGGACCAGCGGTACGACCAGGGCCAGCATCGACACGATGGCCAGCGCCATGATCAGGTTCTGGCCCTGGCGCCAGTTGACGGCCGAGAAGGAACGTGCCTCCAGCAGGGAGCGCAGCCAGGCGGGCACGCCCGCCAGGCGTCGCCACAGCAACCCGAGCCCGGCCTGGCGGGGCCCGAGGATGCCGTACAGCAGCCGGAAGACGAGCAGGCCCGCGAAGGCGTAGCCCAAGGTCACGTGCAGCAGCCGCCAGTGCTCGCTCTCGGCAGTGACGTACGCACCGACGAAGCTCAGTGCGAACAGCCAGTGGAACATGCGTGTCGGCGCGTCGATGACCAGTCGACGGGCAGCCGAGGTGCTTGCGGTGCCGCTGGTGCCGACGGTGGCAGAAGGTGAGGCGTACATGCGGATTTCCCTGTTGAATCAGTCGACCCAGGCCCGGCGCTGACGAAGCGTCAACCCCTCGGGCATGCGGAGGTTGTCGTCGTCGAACCGGCCCTGGTCCGCACCGGTGTGACAGGCCGCGCAATTGGCAGCGCTCTTGACGCTGGGCAGTTGCCAGGCCGTAGGCTCGACCTTCCGATGCTTGCGTTCGAACCAGGCCGAACGGGTGATGCGGTCCTGCGGTGGTTCTTCGGACACGCGCTTGTAGGTGCCGGCATGGGTCTGCAGCCAGGCGCTGAGTTGCTGCACGGTGGCCGCATCCAGCGAGGCGTCGGTGCCGTAGTGCCGGTCGAGGCCACCCATGACACGCTGCCACGAGCGGGCGGGCAGCAGGCCGGGCGGGTAGGCGGCGTGGCAGGAGGCGCACTCCTGCGTGTAGGCGGGCGGCACCTTGCTCGGCATGACCCGGCCACCGTCGGCAAAGGCCGCACCGATCGGGACGAGGCTGAGGCTTGCTGCCAGCAGTGTGTGTCTCAGAAGGGCATTCATGGGGAAGAACTCCGGTTCGCAGGTTGCGGGGATCACTTGAGGCCGGCCAGGTAGGCCAGCACATCGGCCTTCTCTGCCGCGTTGCACTCCCGGGCCAGCACGTCCTTGCAATTGCGGCGGAACCACTTCTCCACGCGCGCGGCGTCGGTGAAGGCCTTCGGGTTGAAGGCTGGCGCCAGTGGCTCGATGGCCTTGCCCGTGCTCGCGTGCTTGCCGGTCCCGGTGGGCGGCGCGCCGTGGCAGGAGGCACACGACCACTCACCACCGTGTTTGCTGCCGAAGAAGGCCTGGCCACGGGCAGCGTTGCCCGGCGCGCCGGCCTGCGCACTCCACTGGGCCAGCTGCTGGGCGATGGTCGTATCGGCGGCATTCGCCGCGCCCCACGGACAGGCTGTGAGTGCTGTGACGAGAAGGGCCGGCGCCAGGTTTCGGAGGTTCAAGGTAGCGATCCGCGACTGTTGATGGAAGCCAGTGTGCGAAGCCGTCCTTGAACTACGCCTGAAGCGGCCGTTCATCGAGCGTTCAGACTCGGCCCGGGACAATCGCTCTGTGCTTCTTCGTTCACCACCCATCCTCTTGACGCTGATCGTCGCGCTGGCGACGGCCCTCGCGAGCCCGCCGACCCTGGCGGACAATGATCAAGACCGGGCGCGCGCTGCGGTCCTGGCCGGCAAGGTGCTGCCGCTGAAGACGCTGCTGGAGCGCCTGGAGCGAGAGCACCCGGGTCAGGTGCTGGAGGTGGAACTCGAGCAGGACGACGGCCGCTGGATCTACGAGATCAAGCTGCTCCAGCCGGGGGGTCGGCTGGTCAAGCTCGAAGTGGATGCCGCCAGCGGCGCGGTCCTGCAGCGCAAGGAGCGCGGGCGCAAGCCCGACGCTCGCCCCTGAAAGGCTCGACACCGTGCGCCTGCTCCTCGTTGAAGACGATCCAACCCTGCGCGCCCAGTTGCGGGAGGGCCTGCAGGATGCCGGCTACGTGGTCGATGAAGCCGACAACGGCCGCGACGCGCATTTCCAGGGCGAAACCGAACCGTACGACGCGGTCGTGCTCGACCTCGGCCTGCCCCTGCTCGACGGTCTGACCGTGCTCAAGCGCTGGCGCGATGCCGGCCGGGTCACGCCGGTGCTGATCCTCACTGCGCGTGACAACTGGAGCGAGAAGGTGGCCGGCATCGACGCGGGCGCGGATGACTACCTGACCAAACCCTTCCACATGGAAGAGCTGCTGGCGCGGGTTCGCGGCCTGATCCGCCGCGCGGCGGGGCAGGCGTCGCCGGTGCTGCGATGCGGCGACCTGGCGCTCGACACCCGCAGCGGCCGCGTCACGCTGGGTGGCCAGGCCGTGACGCTGACCAGCCACGAGCTGAAGGTGCTGGACTACCTGATGCATCGACCGGGCACGGTCGTGTCGCGTTCGGAGCTGACCGAGCACATCTATGCGCAGGACTTCGACCGCGACTCCAACACCATCGAGGTCTTCGTGGGGCGCCTGCGCAAGAAGTTGCCGCCGGGCCTGATCGAGACGGTTCGTGGCCAGGGCTACCGCCTGGCGGGGCCGTGAGGGCACGGGCCGGCTCGCTGCGCCTGCGGCTGCTGGGCGCCACGCTGGCGACGCTGGTCGTCGCGCTGGTGGGAGCCCACTGGTGGCTCACTGGCCTGTTCCGCGATCACGTGCTGCAGCAGTTCGATGCAAGCCTGTCGCAGCAGCTGGACCAGCTCACGGCGCGACTGGAGTTCGATGCCCAGGGCCTTCCGGCCGTCGGGCCTCGGGGGATGAGCGATCCACGCTGGGAGAAGCCCTACTCGGGGCTGTACTGGCAGGTGCAGCGCTTGCCCGTCCTTGCCGGCGAGCGCCGCGCCGTGCTGCGCTCGCGATCGCTGTGGGACGCCGAGCTGGCCCTGCCCGACGATGCACTGGCCGATGGCACGATCCACCGGCATGACATCACCGGGCCGCGCGGCGAGGCCCTGCGTGTCGTGGAGCGTTCTCTGCAGGCGCCCGAGCCCGTGGAGTCCCGTTGGCGCCTGATGGTCGCTGGCGATCTGCGCGAGGCATTGACGGCCGTCGATCGATTCACCGGTGTCCTGGGCGCATCGCTTGGCGGTCTTGGGGTCTTGCTGGCGCTCGCGGCGCTGGCCCAGGTGGCCGTGGGCCTGGCGCCTCTGAAGACCATGCAGCAGGGCCTGCAGCGCGTCCGGGAAGGGCGGCAGCAACGCCTGCAGGGACGTTTCCCCGAGGAATTGCAGCCGCTGATCGACGAGTTCAATGGCGTGCTCGACCGGAACACCGAAGTGGTGGAGCGTGCCCGGGCCCAGGCCGGCAACCTAGCTCACGCCTTGAAGACGCCGCTGGCCATCCTGCGCCAGGCAGCGCGCAAGGTCGAGCCGTCGGAGTTCTCTGAGCTGGTGGGCGAGCAGGTCCAGGTCGCGGAGCGGCAGATGCACTGGCACCTCGCCCGCGCCCGGGCCGCAGCCACCCAGGGTGTGCCTGGGCAGCGAACGGCGCTCGAGCCGGTGCTGGCCAGCCTGCTGCGGGCGATGGACAAGCTGCACGCCGAACGGCACCTGGACCTGGGCGCGGACGATGTGGCCCCCGGGCTCGCCTTCGCCGGCGAAGAGCAGGATCTGCAGGAAATGCTCGGCAACCTGCTCGACAACGCTTGCCGCAGCGCGCGCAGCGCCGTGAGCGTCAAGGCAAGCCGGGATGGCCCATCACTGCGCATCCACGTCGACGACGATGGTCCAGGCATCGCACCCGAACAGCGCGCTGTCGTGCTGCAGCGCGGCGTGCGCCTGGACGAGAGCCGCGACGGCAGCGGACTCGGTCTCGCCATCGTGGTGGACCTGGCTCGGCTGTACGGTGGCGATGTGACGCTGGACCGTGCGGACGCAGGCGGCCTCAGCGTCAGACTGTCTCTGCCTGCGGCAGGCTGAGTGGACCAAGCCAACACCGACCAACGGCCAGATCGACACGCGTGGTGGTGCGCCTCGAACAGGAATCCAGATCAGTGGCTCCACCCAAAACCAGAAGCAGAGGAAATCGATGCAGTTCACGAACTTGTCCGACGAGCCGGAAGACACCGGACACAGCCCTGCTGAGCGGGCTGCCGCAGCGTCGCGCAGCACCTGGGTCAGCGTCGTTGTCAACCTCGCCCTGACTTCGACGCAGATCGTCGCCGGCATGCTCACCAAGTCCCACGGTCTGATCGCCGACGGCATCCACTCCTTGTCCGACCTCGTGGCCGATTTCGTTGTCCTGCTGGCCAATCACCACAGCCAGAAGGACGCGGATGCGGATCACCCCTACGGCCATCATCGCTACGAAACGGCGGCCTCGCTGGTGTTGGGCGCGCTGCTGCTGGCGGTGGGTCTGGGCATGCTCTGGTCTTCATTCCTGAAGCTGGAGCAGCCCGAGTCGGTCCAGAAGGTCCACGCGGCGGCGCTTTGGGTCGCTGGCGGCGCGCTGGTCGCCAAAGAGTTCTTGTTCCGCTACATGCTGTCGGTGGCCAAGCGTGTCAAGTCGAGCATGCTCGTGGCCAATGCATGGCACGCACGCTCGGACGCCGCCTCCTCGGTCGTGGTCGGCGTGGGCATCGTCGGCAACCTGGCCGGGTATCCCATCCTGGATCCGATTGCCGCGGCCATCGTCGGCTTCATGGTGGCCAAGATGGGCTGGGAGTTCGGCTGGGACGCCCTGCATGACCTGATGGATCGCGCGATCGACGATGAGGAGGTCGCCGCCATCCGCCAGACCCTGGCGGAGACGGTCGGCGTGCAGGGCGTTCACGACATTCGCACGCGCAAGATGGGCGACATGATCGTGGTCGACGCCCACATCGAGGTGGATGCCACCCTGAGCGTGGAGGCGGGCCATGACATCGCGGTGCAGGCCCGCAACAGTGTGTTGCAGCGGCACCGGGTGCTCAACCTGATGACGCACGTCGACCCGTGGCGGCGGCCCGACCTCGATCATGCAGCGGTCGTTGCCCCGTCGGCCTGAGGAGTGACGGTGCCGCGCGGTCCCGAATCCGGACTCAGCACCGATCAGGCGCGCGAACGCCTGGCCCGCGATGGACCGAATGAACTGCCGTCGACCCAGCGTCGCAGCGCCTGGGGCCTGCTACGCGACGTGGTCAGGGAACCGATGTTCCTGCTGCTGGTGGCGTGTGGTGCGATCTACCTGACTCTCGGAGACCGCGGCGAGGCCCTGATGCTGCTTGGCTTCGTGGCGGTGGTCATCGCGATCACCTACGTCCAGAAGCGCCGCAGTGAGCGGGCGCTCGAGGCGCTGCGCGACCTCTCCAGTCCGCGCGCGTTGGTCGTGCGCGACGGCAAGGCGGTTCGCGTCGCTGGTCGGGAACTCGTCGTCGACGACGTGGTGCTGCTCGCGGAAGGGGACCGTGTTCCCGCCGACCTGCACCTGCTGGACGCCTCCAACCTGACGGTCGACGAGTCCTTGCTGACGGGTGAATCGGTCCCGGTGATGAAGCACGCTGTCACCGGCACCGTGGGGGCGGCGGAGCAATCTGGCGCCCTGGCCTTCTCGGGCACGTTGGTCACGCAGGGTTCGGGCCGAGGCATCGTGGTGGCCACCGGCGCACGAAGCGCGCTGGGTCGCATCGGCGAGTCCCTGCAGGCCATCACGAGCGGGCAGACGCCGGTCCAGCAGGAGACCCAGCGCATCGTCACCTGGGTGGCCGGGCTGGGTCTGGCTTTGGCCGCCAGCCTCGCCGTGGCCTGGGGCCTGAGCCGCGGCGACTGGCTGCATGGGCTGCTGGCCGGCATCACGCTGGCCATGGCCATCCTCCCCGAGGAACTGCCGGTCGTGCTGACCATCTTTCTCGGTCTGGGCGCGTGGCGGCTGGCCCGCGAGAAGGTGCTCACGCGCAGCATGCCCGCCGTGGAACTCCTGGGGGCCACGACCGTGCTGTGCGTCGACAAGACCGGCACGCTGACGATGAACCGCATGGCGCTGCGGCGGCTGTGGGTCGACGGTGCCAGCCATCAACTGGACGCTGAGCCGGCCCAGACGCTGCCCGAAGCCTTTCACGGCACGCTCGAGTACGCCGTGCTGGCCAGCCACCGGCGCGCGTTCGATCCCATGGAGGCGGCCATTGCGCTGGCCGGCCAGTCTCAACTGGCCGGCACCGAACATCTGCACGCGGACTGGCAACTGGTGGAGGACTACCCGCTGTCGCGCGAGTTGCTCGCGATGTCCCGCGTCTGGGAGTCGCCCGACCATCAACACCTGCTGGTAGCGGCCAAGGGGGCGCCCGAGGCGATCGTCGATCTGTGTCACCTTGACGCAGAGCGCACGGGCGCCATCGCGCGCCAAGTCGAGGCCCTGGCGGGCGAAGGACTGCGCGTCCTGGCAGTGGCGCGCGCGGTGTCCCGGTCACGCCAGCTCCCGGAGATCCAGCACGACTTCGACTTCGAGTTCGTCGGCTTGATTGCACTGGAGGATCCGGTGCGGCCCGACGTGCCGGCCGCGATCGCCGAATGCCGTGCCGCAGGCATCCGGGTGGTCATGATCACCGGCGATCACCCGCAAACGGCCCTGTCCATCGCACGTCAGGCAGGGCTCGTGGTCGATGGGCGCTTCCTCTCCGGCCCCGAGATCGATGGACTCGACGATGCCGCGCTGGCGTCACGCCTGGCCGACACCGATGTCTTCTGCCGCGTCCAGCCCCAGCAGAAGCTGTGCCTGGTGCAGGCCTTCCGGGCGCGAGGCGAGGTCGTCGCCATGACAGGCGACGGCGTGAACGATGCACCCGCCTTGAAGGCCGCGCACATCGGGGTGGCGATGGGCGCGCGCGGGACCGACGTCGCTCGCGAGGCCGCAGCGCTGGTGCTGCTCAACGACGACTTCGCATCGCTGATCACGGCCGTGCGCTACGGCCGGCGCGTCTTCGCCAACCTGCGCAAGGCGATCACCTTCGTGCTGGCCGTCCACCTGCCGATCGTGGGCCTGTCCGTGCTGCCCGTGCTGCTCGGCTGGCCGATGGTGCTGATGCCGGTCCACATCCTCTTCCTGCAGCTGGTGATCGACCCGGCCTGCTCGATCGTCTTCGAGGCCGAGCCCCTCGAGGCCGGGGCGATGCGGGTGCCGCCTCGGAATCCCCTGGCCAGGTTGTTCGACCGGCAGGTGCTGTGGCGCGGCCTGGTGCAGGGGTCCGGGCTGCTGGTGATCGTGCTCATCGCGTATGTGTACGCGCGCTCGGTGTCGGGCTCCGATGAGTCCGCGCGGGCGCTGGCCTTCTCGGTGCTGGTCCTGTCCAACCTGGCGCTGATCCAGGCCAACCGCCGCTGGGCGCGAAAAGCCGGCGAGGGGCTGCGCTGGAATGCCGCGTTCGGCTGGATCGCGGTGATCACCTGCGCTCTGCTGGTCGCCATTCTGGCGATACCGGCCGTGGGCAGCCTCTTCGCCTTCACAACGCCGACGCCGCATCTGCTGGCTGTGGGTGCCGGCCTCGGCCTGATCGCGCTGGGATGGTTCGAGGCCGTCAAGTGGTTCGATGCACGCGGGACCCGACCCCATGTGTGAAGCCTCAGGTCATGTGCCGAAGCGGCAGGTCCGTCGGCACCGGCTCGCCGGGGTGACGATTGAGGCTGATCGGCATCGACACGAAGGCAATGAAGATCACCGGGATCAGCGTCAGGATGACGGTGCCGATGAAGCGGGAGAGGAAGCGGCGCAGTTCGGGGTGCATGGTGTGCTCCGGTGGGTTGATCGACGAACCCAGTGTCGAGTCCTGCGCATGAACGCGATCTGAACGGGTTGCGGTGGTCGGGGTGCCGTTGATGACCATCAAGCGATCCACGGCACTGACTCACGAGAATGAAGCATCTGACCTGTGCCATGCACGGGTGGAAGTCAACACCGATCAATGACTGCGCCCCAGCTCCTTGCCTGGATCACCGCTGCACTGCTGCTGCAGTTGGCGGCCGGCGTCGCGTGGACGCTGTGGCGCAGGTCGAGCACGCCGGTCATCGCCGAAGGCACGGTCGCCCCCACCGCGCGAGCGGATGCGGCGTGGAGCGGTTGGCGCGAGTTCCGCGTCACCCGCCGTGAAGTCGAGGACCCGGCGCAGACCCAGTGTTCCTTCTACCTCGCGCCCGTCGACGGGCAGCCGCTGCCGGCCTTCAAGCCCGGCCAGTTCCTGACCTTCTCGTTGGACGTGGCGGACGGGTCAGCCGACGCCGCCGCGGCCCGGCGCACGATCACGCGCTGCTACTCGCTCTCCGATCGCCCCGATCCCGCGCACTACCGCGTGACGATCAAGCGGGTGCCGGCCCCTGCGGACCATCCGGAGTTCGAGCCGGGCGTCTCGTCGAACCACTTTCATGACCACGTCCAGGTGGGCGACGTGCTGCGCGTGAAGGCGCCTTCGGGCCACTTCTTCATCGACCCCGATGCCTCGGTGCCTGCCGTGCTGATCGGTGGCGGCATCGGCATCACGCCGATGATGAGCATGCTGCGGTGGTGCCTGGCTGAGCAGCCGCAGCGCGTGGTGCACCTCTACTACGGGCTTCGCAACAGTCGCGAGCATGCCTACAAGGCACAACTCGAGGCGCTCGCTGCAGCGCATTCCGGGCTGCGCCTGAACGTCGTGTACAGCCGCCCGGGCCCCGAGGACGAACTCAACCGCGACTTCCAGCATCGCGGACACGTGGACGTCGACCTCCTGCGACGCACGCTGCCGCACGGGCGTCACCAGTTCTACGTGTGCGGGCCGCCGGCCATGATGCAGGCGCTGGTGCCCGCCATGGCCGAGTGGGGCGTGCCGATCGTCGACCTGCACTACGAGGCCTTCGGCCCGGCCTCGGTCAAGCTGCCGGGCACCGCAGTTGCGCCTGCCATTGCAGTCGCCGAGGTCGAGGTTCGGTTCAGTCGCTCGGGCCGCACCCTGACCTGGAACGGGCAGGATGCGTCGCTGCTCGACTTTGCCGAGCGGCATGGCGTTGCGGTCGAGTCCGGCTGCCGTTCCGGTGGCTGCGGCAGTTGCGAGACCCGAGTCGTCGACGGCTCGGTGCAGTACGAGCAAGCCCCCGACCACGACGTGCCGGCAGGTCACTGCCTGCTGTGCGTCGGCCGGCCCGCCACGCCGCTGGTGCTGGAGGCCTGATGCCGACGAAGGCCAGACTCTTCCGGCGCGAGGTGCTGCCCTTCGTGGCGAGCTTCGCCCTGCTGGCAGTGGCGGCGCTGGCGCTGGATGGCCTGCTGCACCTGCTGGACCTGCTGTGGATCGGGCGCTGGCTCGGCATTCCCGGCACGCTGCTCATCATCGGGTCGACGGCGTACTCGCTGCGTAAGCGCAAGCTCATCCAGAGCGGGCACCCGGCCCAGCTGCTGCGCTGGCACGAAGTGCTGGCCTGGCTGGGTTCGCTGCTGGTGCTGGTGCACGCTGGCGTCCACTTCAACGCCATCCTGGGCTGGCTCGCCGTGGGAGCGATGCTCATCAACGTCGGCAGCGGCTTGACGGGGAAGTTCCTGCTGGATCGCGCACGCCGCCGGCTGGAGGAGGCGAGGCAACGCTCCCGCGCCCGGGGGCTGGCTGAAGCCGAGATCGCTGAGCAGCTCTACTGGGACAGCATGACCTTCGACGCGGTCAAGCAGTGGCGCGTGGTGCACTTCCCCATCACGCTGGCGTTCGCTGTGCTGGCCATCGCGCACATCGTGGCGATCTTCCTGTTCTGGGGCTGGAATTGAAGAAGCGCCCCGTCCTGTGGATCATCGTGGCGCTCAATCTCGTGGTGCTGGTGGTGCTCGCGTTCGTCTACCCGCACCTGATGGTTTCGCCCGGGCCGCTGGCCAAGGGTCACGAGCAGTTGGCGACCGACTGCTTCGCCTGCCACACCGCATGGCGCGGCGCGTCGACGACACGCTGCACCGAGTGCCACGCCGTGGCCGATGTCGGCTTGAAGACCACCAAAGGGGTGCCGATCCCGAGCCGCACCGTCAAGGTCTCGTTCCACCAGGAGTTGATCGAGCAGGACTGCATGGCCTGCCACAGCGACCACCAGGGTCCCAAGCTCACCAAACTCAGCCGCAAGCCGTTTGCTCACGCACTGCTGAAGGTGTCGGCGCGGGAGACGTGCTCGTCCTGCCATGCTGCCCCGAAGGACACGGTCCACCGCGACCTCAAGGTGGAGTGCAGCCAGTGCCACGGCGACAAGGCCTGGAAGCCGGCGCAGTTCGAGCACAAGCTCCTCGCGCCCGCAGTGCTGGACCGCTGCGAGAGCTGTCACAGCGCGCCCACCGACCGCCTGCATCGCCAGATCCAGGGCAGCTGCAAGTCCTGCCACAAGACCGAGGCCTGGAAGCCGGCGACCTTCGACCACGACAAGTATTTCGTGCTGGATCGCGACCACCAGGCCACCTGCGAGACCTGCCACAAGAACAACGACTACAGCCGCTACACCTGCTATGGGTGCCACGAGCACTCGCAGGCGAAGGTGCGGGCGGAGCACCTCGAGGAAGGCATCCGCGACTTCGAGAACTGCGTCGAGTGCCACCGGGATCCGCGCGTGGAGCCTGACAAGGGCGGGGGACGCGACCGGGGACGACGCGAAAAGGACTGATGGCCATGTGCTCTGGTTCGACCGGTCAGTAGCGGGCCGACGGCCAGTGCCGCATTCGCCGCTGAGGTCACTGTTGGCGGAGGGCCGCTCGAGCGCTGAGCCCTGCGGCTGCGTGGCCAGAGGTTCGCTGAAGGCCGCTTCCGAGCGGAGACGATCTGCCCGTAGAATCTGTCTCGTTCGTCATTGGGGAGTAGCCGCCCTGCGCAATGCAGGGGCCCGCGTCAACACACTTGGCCTTTCGGCCATGGCGCGGACAGCCTCCAGGCCTGGCAAGACCTTTGACCGCACGCCTCCGGATTGGGCCGGGGATGCCGTGCGGTCTCTGGTTTTCCGCCGGCCCTTGGAGAGACTCTCGTGGAAGCATTCCTTGTTTCGACCGGCGTGGTGGCGCTCGGCGAGATGGGCGACAAGACCCAGCTTCTGGCCATCGTGTTGGCCGCGGCATTCCGAAAGCCCTGGCCCATCGTGGCAGGCATATTCGTCGCGACGATCGTCAACCATGCCGCCGCGGGTGCGGTCGGCGGATGGGTGGCCCAGGCGCTAGGTCCCGACGTGCTGCGCTGGGTGATCGGCGTGTCGTTCCTGGCGATGGCCGGCTGGATGCTGATTCCCGACAAGATCGATGAAGAGAACGCCGGCGGCAAACAGCGATTCGGCGTGTTCGGCACCACCGTCGTCGCGTTCTTCCTGGCCGAGATGGGCGACAAGACGCAGATCGCGACGGTAGCCCTTGCCGCGCGCTACCCCGAGGTGGTGCAGGTGGTTCTCGGGACCACATTCGGCATGATGCTGGCCAATGTCCCGGCCGTCTTCCTGGGCGACAAGATCGCGCAGAAGGTGTCGATGAAGCTGGTACACAGCATTGCTGCGGTGATCTTCGCGATCCTCGGAGTGCTGACACTCTTCAACGTCGGCAAGCTGTTCTGAAAGGCATCCCCATGCACACCCATGACCTCGCCGACTGGCGCCACGACCACCAGTTCGACAGCGGCAACATCGCCGGCGAGCGCAGCACGCTGATCGTGATGTGGATCACCGCCGGGATGATGGCGGTCGAGATTGGTGCCGGCTGGTTCTACAACTCGATGGCGCTGCTGGCCGATGGCTTCCACATGAGCAGCCACGCGGTCGCCATCGGCCTGAGTGCCTTCGCCTACGCGGCGGCGCGCCGTCACGCCAAGGACCCGCGCTATGCTTTCGGGACCTGGAAGATCGAGGTGCTCGGCGGCTTTGCCAGTGCGATCTTCCTGCTCGGCGTGGTGGCGCTGATGGTCTACGGCTCGGTCGAGCGCCTGATCAAGCCGGAGCCGATCCACTACCAGGAGGCGCTGGTCATCGCGGTCGTCGGCCTCATTGTCAACCTCGTGTCGGCGCGCATCCTCGGTGCAGCGCATCACCACGACCATGGGCATGAGCACCATGATCACCAGGACGGGCACCACCATCATCACGACCTGAACCTCAAGTCGGCATACATCCACGTTATCGCCGATGCGGCGACCTCGGTGGCTGCGATCGCGGCGCTGGCAGGAGGGTGGCTGTTCGGCTGGTCGTGGCTCGACCCAGTGATGGGCATCGTCGGTGCGATCGTGGTGGCCGTCTGGGCCAAGGGCCTGATCGCCGACACCAGCAAGGTTTTGCTCGACCGAGAGATGGACCATCCCGTGGTCGACGAAATCCGCGAGGTCATTGCTGAGCGCGGTTCCGACAGCGAAACGGTCATCGCCGACCTGCACGTCTGGCGCGTCGGCAAGGCCACCTATTCATGTGCGCTGAGCCTGGTGACCCACGACGAACAGCTGACCCCCACCCAGGTGCGCCAGTGGCTGTCGATCCATGAAGAGATCGCGCACACGACCATCGAGATCCATCGATGCGGGCACGAAGGTTCTTCGGCCAGTTCGATCGCCGGCCTGTTGGCGCCGACCGGAACCTGACCCACCGGGGGAGAAGACACAGTTTGATGCGCGTGGGCAGGCCGAGTCCTGGTTCGATTCTGCTGGGCTGAAATCGCTGGGGTTGAAGGGCATCCCCGCCGCGGGACGATGGTTCGTCGGAATCCCCCGACGCCCACCGAGGAACGCCGATGGCCTCTTCTCCATCTCCCGATCCCCGGCCCGCCGTCGTGCTGCACGGCGGGCCTGTCGCTCTGCCCACCCTGCTGGGTAACGGTACGAACGGAACACCCCGCCTGCCCACGGGCGGCAAGATCCGCGCGGGTATCAAGGTCCTGACCCGCCGGGCTGCCGAGGTGCCGCGTGCGCAGGCGATCTACGAACAGGGCCTGAACCAGGGCCAGTCGTTCGACCAGATCGAGCGTGCGCTGGCCGAGGCCTGCCCGGAGCTCAAGAGCCCGCTGGTTCCACGCAACGTGCCGTGGTTCACCGTGCGCGCCCAGGACTTCCCGAACCCCGAACTGGCGACACAGATTCTCGACCTCCATGGCGAGGACCGTGGCGAGGGCCGGCGCCTGTACCGCTTCCCGGCGGTGTTCCCGACCGATCGCTGGCAGAGCGTGATGCCGCATGAACTGGCCACCTGGGGTGCGCAGGACAAGCGGTTCTGGTCCGAGTATTCGACCGACGGACGGTGGCGCCACTGCATGACACACGCACCGGTGCCGGTGGACGCGACGGGGCGCCGCACGGTGCGGCTGTTCGGCGGCCGCAAGGCGATCCCGCGCGAGGACAACGGCGGCCTGTGCCAGCCGGAGTCCTGCCCGGAGTACCAGCAGCGGCAGTGCAACCTCACGGGACGCTTCCTGTTCTTCATCCCCGGCATCCGCTCGATCAGCGCCTTCGAGCTGCACACGCGCAGCTTCTACGCGATGAATGCGGCGATCCGCACCTTCGAGACCGTGGCGTTCCTGCGGGGCGGCCGGCTCGCCGGGTTCCTGGACCGCCAGGGCACGCCGTTCTACCTGACCAAGCGGCTGATGGAGGTGGCGCACATCGATGACCATGGGCGGCCTGTCCGGGTGCCGCAGTGGATCATCGAACTGGAAGCGCCGGTCGACGTGGCGACGCTCATGCGGGAGCAGGACGATCAGGACACCGTGCTCCTGCAGGCCGATGTTGCCGCCCGCGTGCTCCAGGGGCACCGGGAGAACGCTTCCTCGACGCCAGGGCAGGGACCCGAGTCCGTCGACGAACCTGTGGCTGTGAGCGATCCCACGGCAGACGGCATGCCGCCCACGCTGGAGCATGTGCTCGGGCGGCTGGCCTCGATGGGCGTGCCTGCTCAGACCTGGATGAGCTATGCGGCCACGCGCTGGGGTCCTGGGTGGAAGCTCAATCCGCAGGGGCGGCAGCGGGCGTTCGGCGAGCTGGAGCGCTTCCGGAACGATCCGAAGGGCTATGCGGACAAGGTCAACGCCGAACTGCAGCAGGTGGCATCGTGAGCGCGCCGGGACGACTGCCAGGCGGAACCGGTGCGCAACGCGCGGAGGCGCCGCGCATCCCGGATGGGCGTCCGCGAGCGCACGGTTCGCACCGTCAGGCGCATCGCTTGCGAGTGGCGCACCTGTCCGACCTGCACTATGGGCCGCGCCACCTGGAGGAGGCCGATCGCTGCTTCTCGGCGGCCGTGGACCGCGCCATCGAACTCGCCGTCGATGTGGCCGTGATCTCCGGGGATGCCACCGATCACGCCCTGGACCTGCATGCGCCTGCGGCATTGAGGCTGCTGGCGCAGGTGCGGCGGCTGGCCGACCATTGCCCGGTGCTGATGCTCCAGGGCACGTGGTCGCACGAGCCGCCCGGCACGCTGTCCGTGTTCAGGATGCTGGGAAGCCGCCATCGGGTCTTCGTCGCGGACCGGATCGGTCAGGTGGCGCTGATGGGCAGCGCATCGCCCCGGGACCTGTCGGTGACCGATGCATCTGCCGCCGACCTTTGGCTCGCGTCCGAAGGCCCGCGATTCACAGAGGTGCCGCCAGGCGCCAGGGCACTGTTCACCTGCATTCCCTCGATCAACAAGGCGGCCGTCGCGGCAGCGGTCGGCGCCACCGCTGCCGCCGAGGCCCAGGGCGAGCAACTCGCCCGGCTGCTGCAGGGCTACGCCGGCATCCACGGCGTGGCCTGGGCTGCCGGCGTGCCGACGCTCGCGGTGTCGCATGGCACGGTCTTCGGCTGCGTGACCGAGCACGGCGTGCCGATGGCCGGCTTCGACCACGAGTTCACCACCGGAGCGCTGTTCAGAGCCGGCGCGCAGGCCACCTTGCTCGGCCACATCCATCGGCACCAGGCCTGGACCCAAGGGGAGGGCGAACGTCGCCAGTGCATCGCCTACGCCGGGTCCATCGGTCGCTTCCACCACGGTGAGCAGGGCGACAAGGGGTTCCTGCTGTGGGACTTCAGACCGGACGGCGTGGACTGTCGCCTCGAACCGACCCCTGCAAGACGGACGCTGGACATCGTGTTCGAGGGCCGGCCCGATCTGGACCAGTTGCGAGAGGCGGTTCGCGCGCAGGAACTGGCCGGCGTCAGCGTGCGGGTCCGATGGACGGTGGCCGACGAGGACCGGCACGAGGTGGACCGCGGTGCCATCGAGCGAGCCCTTTCCGGCGCCGCCGATGTCCAGCTCGAAGGCCGGATCGTGCCCGTGGTGCGCACTCGCGCGCCCGGCATCTCGCAATTCGTCAGCCTGGCCGACAAGGTCAGGGCCTGGGCCACGGCGACGGACGTCCACGCGCCGCCGC
>CAZXLI010000007.1:0-62607 GCA_964641795.1 uncultured Bordetella sp.
TCCTTCGTGTACGTGATCTTCGAGGACGGCACCGACATCTACTGGGCGCGCAGCCGGGTGCTCGAGTACCTGAACTTCGCCTCCGGCCGCTTGCCCAAGGGCGTGTCGCCGTCGCTCGGGCCCGATGCCACCGGCGTCGGCTGGGTCTACGAATATGCGTTGCTGGCCAAGAACAGGTCGCTGGCCGAACTGCGAACGATCCAGGACTGGTACTTGCGCTACCAGTTGACCAAGGCCCACGGCGTCGCCGAGGTGGCATCGATCGGCGGCTTCGTGCAGACCTACCAGGTCACCGTCGATCCTCTCAAGCTGCGCACTTTCGGCATTCCCCTGTCCAAGGTGTCGCAGGTGATCCGCGACTCCAACCGCGACGTCGGCGGCCGGGTGGTCGAGATGGCCGAAACCGAGTACATGGTGCGAGGCCAGGGCTACCTGCGCGACAAGACCGACATCGAGCGGCTGGTTGTCAAGAGCGAGGGCGGCACGCCCGTGCTCATCCGCGACATCGCTCGTGTCGAGCTGGCGCCGGACGAGCGGCGCGGCCTCACCGAGCTGAACGGCGAAGGCGAGGTGGTCGGTGGCATCGCGATGTCGCGCTACGGGCAGAACGCGCTCGAGGTCATCCACAACCTGAAGGCCAAGGTCGCCGAAATCGCAGGCGGCCTGCCCGAAGGAGTGAGCGTCGAAGCCGTCTATGACCGATCGGACCTGATCCACCGCGCGATCGACACGCTCAAGCGTACGTTGCTGGAGGAGAGCCTCATCGTTGCGGGAGTCTGCGTGATCTTCCTGCTGCACATGCGCTCGGCCCTCGTGGCCATCCTGATGCTTCCGGTGGGCGTACTGATGGCCTTCATCGCGATGCGCCTGCTCGGCATGAACTCCAACCTGATGAGCCTGGGCGGCATCGCCATTGCCATCGGGGCGATGGTCGATGCCGCGATCGTGATGATCGAGAACGCGCACAAGCACATCGAACGCCTGAAACCCGATCACACCGTGCGCGAGCGCGCCGATTCGATGCTGGCCGCGTGCAAGGAAGTGGGCCCGGCCCTGTTCTTCTCGCTGCTGATCATCACGGTGTCGTTCCTGCCCGTGTTCACACTGGAATCGCAGGAAGGCCGCCTGTTCTCGCCGCTTGCCTACACGAAGACCTTCTCGATGGCGGGTGCCGCGCTGTTGTCGGTGACGCTGGTGCCGGTGCTGATGATCCTGTTCATCCGCGGCAAGATCATGCCGGAAGCGAAGAACCCGGTGAACCGCTTCCTGATCTGGGTCTATCGGCCGATCATCGCCGCCGTCATGCGCTGGAAGAAGACCACCATCGCGCTTGCAGTGGTGGCGCTGGCGGTGTCGGTCTACCCCGCTTCGCAGCTCGGCAGCGAGTTCATGCCCACGCTCAACGAGGGCACGCTGCTGTACATGCCGGCTTCGCTGCCGGGCATGTCGATCACCAAGGCCGCCGAGGTGCTGCAGACGCAGGACAAGCTCATCAAAAGCTTCCCCGAGGTGGCTTCGGTCTTCGGCAAGGCAGGCCGGGCCAACTCGGCCACCGACCCGGCTCCCATCGAGATGTTCGAGACCGTCATCAACCTCAAGCCGCAGTCCGAGTGGCGGCCGGGCATGACCACCGACAAGCTGATCGCCGAGATGGACAAGGCCTTGCAGATTCCCGGCGTCTCGAATGCCTGGACGATGCCGATCAAGGCCCGCATCGACATGCTGTCCACCGGCATCCGCACGCCGATCGGAATCAAGGTGTTCGGCAAGGACCTCGGCGAGATGGAAAAGCTCGCCAAGGAGATCGAGGCGGTCGTCAAGACCGTGCCAGGCACGACATCGGCGTTTGCCGAGCGCTTGACCGGGGGCAGCTATCTCAACATAGCGCCCGATCGCGACCAGTTGGCGCGCTACGGCCTGTCGGTAGGCGAGCTGCTGGAGGTTATCGGCACCGCGCTCGGCGGCGAAATGGTGACCACCACCGTCGAAGGCCGCGAACGGTTCGGCGTCACCGTGCGCTACCCGCGCGAGCTGCGCGCGAACCCCGAGCAGATCGAACGGGAGGTGCTGGTGCCGACGATGAACGGCGCAATGGTGCCGCTGGGCCAGCTGGCCAAGGTCAACGTCGCGCGCGGCACACCTGGCATTCGTACCGAGAACGCGCTGCTCTCGGCCTACATCTTCGTCGACATCCGTGATCGCGACATCGGTTCCTACGTGGCCGATGCGCGCAAGGCAGTCAATCAGCAGGTGAAGTTTCCGCCGGGCTACTACATCACCTGGAGCGGCCAGTTCGAGTACATGGAACGAGCCATCGAGAAGATGAAGATCGTCATCCCGGTGACGCTGCTTGCGATCTTCCTGCTTCTGTACCTCAACTTCCGGCGCATGACCGAAACCCTGATCGTCATGCTGTCTGTGCCGTTCGCGCTCGTGGGCGGAGTGTGGCTGATGTGGCTGCTTGGCTACAACCTGTCGATCGCGGTCGCGGTCGGTTTCATCGCACTGGCCGGCGTGGCGGCCGAGACCGGCGTCGTGATGCTGATCTACCTCGATCACGCATGGGAGCAGGTCCAGGCGCGCTGCCGCGGCGAGGGGCGCGAAGCCGGTGCCACCGATCTCTACGAGGCAGTGATGGAGGGTGCCGTCGAGCGCGTGCGGCCCAAGATGATGACCGTCGTCGCGATCATGGCCGGGCTGCTGCCGATCATGTGGGGCACCGGGACCGGCTCCGAGGTCATGAGCCGCATCGCCGCGCCGATGGTCGGCGGAATGATCTCGTCGACCGTGCTGACGCTGGGCGTGATTCCCGCGCTCTACGCGCTGGTCAAGCAGTGGCAGCTCAAGCGCACTGCCCGCCCGGCATCGGCGCTCGTACCCGCTGCGGCCGGTGCCGAATGACCGGAAGGCCACAACGTGAGGACTTGAAGATGCTTCGCCGAACTCTTCTCAACAGTGCCGCAGCGCTTGCTGTGCTCGCCGCCATGCCGGCCCTTCCAAGCGACGGCACGCCTGCGGTCGTGCAAGTCTTCAAGAGCCCGAGCTGCGGTTGCTGCGGCGCTTGGGCCGCGCACATGCGGTCCGCCGGCTTCGACGTAAGAGTCATCGACGTCCACAGCGCTGCCGTCGAACGCAAGCGCCTGGGCATGCCCGAGCGCTTCGGGAGCTGCCACACGGCCACGGTCGCAGGCTATGTCCTCGAGGGACATGTGCCCGCCAGTGACGTGAAGCGGCTGCTGGCCGCGAAGACCAAGGCGATCGGCTTGGCCGTGCCTCAGATGCCCTTGGGCTCGCCTGGCATGCAGGCGGGCAAGCGCAATGATGCCTACCAAGTCCTTCTGATCGATCCCTCGGGACAAGCGAGCACCTATGCGAGCTATCCGGTGACCCCATGACCAGCGAGGCTGTCTTCCTTCCACCCGCCAGCGTCCCGCTCGAAGGCATCTCGGGTACCCGGCCCATCGGGCCAGGAACGGCCGATTCGAGCGCGGCGCGGCCGGTGATCGGCCACGTCGCCGAGGTCCACGGACCCGTGGTCGACGTGGCTTGCGAATCGCTGCCGCCGCTGCGCCGCATGCTCGATGTCGACATCGACGGCAAGCGGGCGATGCTCGAAGTGCTCCACCATCTCGACGCGCACCGGTTGAGAGCCATTGCGCTGCATCGCACCGCGGGCTTGCGGCGCGGCGCGCCGGTGCACGACAGCGGCGGACCGCTGCGGGTACCGGTGTCCGCGGACTGCCTGGGACGCCTGATCGACGCCTTCGGACAGCCGCTGGATGATGGACCGTCGCTCGTCTGCAGCCAGACGCGGCCTCTGCTCGCGCCGCCGCCGGCGCTGTCCGACACCTTGCCTTCCAGCGGCATCCTCGAAACAGGCATCAAGGTCATCGACCTGCTGTGCCCGTTCATTCGCGGCGGCAAGACGGGCCTCTTCGGCGGAGCCGGGGTCGGCAAGACGGTGCTGATCATGGAGTTCATGCAGGCGGTGGCATCACTGCACGGCGGCGTGTCGGTATTCGCCGGCGTCGGCGAGCGCATTCGCGAAGGCCATGAGCTGTTGCACGAAATGCGCGACAGCGGCGCGCTGGCCAAGGCGCTGCTGGTGTTCGGGCAGATGGACGAGTCGCCCGGCGTGCGATTTCGTGTCGGCCTCACGGCATTGACGTACGCCGAGTTCCTGCGCGACACCCTCGGCAAGGACGTCCTGTTCCTGATGGACAACGTGTTCCGCTTCGTCCAGGCGGGGTCCGAGGTGTCAGGGCTGCTCGGCCGCATGCCGGCTACGGTGGGTTATCAGCCGACGTTGCCGTCCGAGGTGGCCGAACTGGAGGATCGCATCGTGTCGAGCCGACGCGGCCACATCACGTCGGTTCAGGCGGTCTACGTGCCGGCAGACGACATGACCGATCCCGCCGTCGGCGCGATCCTGGCCCACCTCGATACGCGCGTGATCCTGTCGCGGGCGCAGGCGGCCAAGGGCCTGTATCCGGCAGTCGACCCGCTCGCCTCCGGCAGCAACCTGATGGACCGGCATTTCCTCGGCGACCGCCACTACACGGTGGCGCACGACGTGCGCGAGCACTTGGCGCGTTATCGCGAGCTCGAGGACATCATCACGATGCTGGGCATCGAGGAACTGTCGGAAGCCGATCGCCTGATGGTGCAGCGCGCGCGACGCCTGCAGCGCTATCTGACGCAGCCCTTCCATGCCATGACGGCGCAGAACGCCGGCCGCGGCGCCTCGGTGCCGCTGCTGCAGACGCTGACCGACTGCGAAGGTTTCCTGCGCGGCGACTTCGACGCACTGCCCGAGGAACGCTGCTACATGCGCGGCGCGATGGCCGAACCGGTGAGCGCATGAACACCTTCCGCGTGCAGTTGCTTGCCGCCGATCGGGGCCAGGCCATCGACGGCGTCGCAAGCTTCATCGGCGAAGACGCCAGCGGCAGCTTCGGCCTGATGGCGCATCACGTGCGGTTCATGACGGTGCTCACGTTCGGCCTGGCGCGCTTGCGGCTGGCCGAAGGTGGCTGGCAGTACCTCGGGCTGCCCGGTGGGCTGCTGTACTTCATCGACAACGAGCTGCGCCTCTCCACCCGCCGCTACGTGCTCGGCGCCGATGCAGGCGCCATTGCCGGCACGCTGGCGCAGGAGATGCTCGCCGAGGAGCAGGCGCTCGCCAAGACCCGCAGCAAGGTGCGCCGGCTCGAAGCCCAGATGCTCGAGCGCATGGCCCAGCTTCAACTGGAGTGGACCCCATGAAGAACGGCGAGCGGCTCAAGCACAACATCGAGGCTCAGGCGCGGCGCATCGTGCAGGCCGACCGCGATCGGCCCACGCTGCTGGCACAGACCGTGTTCCTCGGAACACTGGGGCTGCTGTTCGTGCTGCCTCTGGTGGTCGGCGTCTACCTCGGCCACTGGTTCGACGGGCACCAGGCCGGTTACTCGTACCGCTGGACGATGAGCGGGCTGGCCGCCGGACTGGTCGTGGGCGGTATCAACGTCTACCTCTACATCCGCTGGAACTGAGCCATGGGCAAACCGGAACTGCTCGAATGGCTGGCCTTCCAGCTCGGTCCCTTGCGCGTCGGCCCGACGGTGCTGACCACCTGGCTGCTGATGGCCCTGATGGCGGGCCTCGCCTGGGCGGTGACGCGCCATCTCAGCGTGACCGCGCCAACGCGCTGGCAGTCGGCGCTCGAGGGCACCGTGCTCGCCCTGCAAGGCGCGATCGAGGATGCGGCGCCGGGTCAGTCGACGCGTCTGCTGCCCTTCATCGGCACCTTGTGGCTGTTCATTGCAGCAGCCAACCTGATCGGCCTCGTGCCGGGCGTGCGCGCGCCCACCGGCGAGCTGTCGCTGACGGTTGCGCTGGCGCTGATGGTGTTCGGCGCGGTGCACTGGTTCGGCATCCAGGTCGACGGCGTGCGGGCGCATCTGCGCCACTACCTCGACCCGAACCCCATCCTGCTGCCGTTCCACGTGCTCGGCGAAGTCACCCGCACGCTCGCGATGGCGGTGCGCCTGTTCGGCAACTTGCTGAGCCTCGAAATGGCGGCGCTGCTGGTGCTGCTGGTGGCGGGTTTCCTCGCGCCGGTGCCGCTGCTGATGCTGCACATCGTCGAGGCGCTGGTACAGGCCTACATCTTCGGCACGCTGGCGCTCGTCTACATCGCCGGTGCCCTGCAATCACATGAACTTCAGAAGAAGGAATGAATGATGGACAAGATGAATTGGTTCGTGCTGCTTTCCACCGGAGGCGGACTGCTGGCCATCGCCATCGGGGTGATCTTTCCGGCACTCGCGATGGGGCGCGCCATCGCACAAGCGCTCGACGCGCTGGCGCGGCAGCCCGAGGCAGAGAAGTCGATCACCCGCACGCTGTTCATCGGCCTGGCGATGATCGAGTCGCTCGCGATCTACGTGCTCGTGATCGTGCTGATCGTGCTGTTCCGCAATCCTCTCCTCGAGCTGCTGCTGAAGTAGGTGCGCCGTGAGCTTCGACCTGACGACCTTCGCGCTGGAAGTACTGAACTTCCTGGTGCTGGTGTGGTTGCTCCAGCGATTCTTCTACCGGCCCGTGCTGTCGGTGATCGAACGGCGCCGGGCCGACGGTGCGGCGATCGTCGCCTCGGCCGAGGCACTTCGCGGCGAGGCACAGGCGCTCAAGACCGAGTACGAAGCGCGCCTGGCGCACGCCGCCGAGGATCGCGAGCGGGCGATGGCCCAGCTCGACGGCGAGATCGCCGTCGAGCGGGCGCGTCGATTGGCGGCGGTCGATCTCGAGGCTGAAGCCGAGCGGGTTCGCCGCGAGGCACTCGAAGCAGGCGAACGTAGCGACCGCGACGCCGAGCGCGAAAGGCACGCACTCGCCCTGGCCGCCCGCTTCACGGCCCGGCTTCTGGACCGGGTGGCGGGCCCGGCCCTCGAAGACAAGCTGGTCGAGATGGCCCAGGCAGACCTGCAATCGCTGGATGCCGGCCGGCGCTCGGCGCTGCAAGCCGCACTCGCCCGCTCCGGCGCCGGTATCAAGGTGCTGAGCGCCTACCCGCTCGATCCGGCCCGACGTGCGGCGTTGTCGGCAACGCTGCGTGCCGTCGCCGGCCCGATGCCGGCGCCGGAGTTTGGCGAGGACCCGATGCTGAGGGCGGGGCTGTGCATCACGGCCGGTCCCTGGGTGCTGACGGCGAGCCTGCGCGACGAGCTCGAATTCTTCAGCGCGAGCAGCGACCATGATGCTTGAAGCAGGACCGCTGCAGCAGATGGCGCGGCGCATCGAGGGTTACCAGTTCGGCCTCAGGCTCGGCGAGATCGGACAGGTCGCCTCGGTCGGTGACGGCATTGCCTGGGTCGATGGGCTGCCGTCGGCTGCCGCGGACGAGATCCTGCAATTCGACGATGGCAGCCGCGGCATGGTGTTCGAGCTGCAGGCCGAGCGGCTCGGCGTGATCCTGCTCGACCCGCTGGCGAACGTGACCTCCGGATCGCGGGTGTCGCGCACCGGGCGCCGTCTCGAGATCGGCATCGGCGACGCTGCCCTCGGGCGCGTGCTGGACCCGCTGGGCAAGCCGCTTGACGGCGCGCCGGCCTTCAAGCCGGATGGCCATGGGGCGCTCGAGGCCGCCTCGCCACCGATCATGGCGCGCGACTTCGTCGATGCGCCGCTGTACACCGGCATCAAGGTGGTGGACACGCTGATCCCCATCGGCCGCGGACAGCGCCAGCTCATCATCGGGGACTCGGGCACCGGCAAGACGGCGCTTGCGCTCGACGCGGTCATCGCCCAGGTCGGACAGGGCGTGCGCTGCGTCGTCGTGATGATCGGGCAGAAGCGCTCCGAGGCAGCGCGTGTCGTCGATGTGCTGCGCCGCTACGACGCGCTGCGCTTCACCACGGTCGTCGTGGCCGAGGCCACGGCCACGCCCGGCATGAAGTACCTTGCGCCGTTCGCCGGCTGTGCGATCGCCGAGGGCTGGATGCGGCGCGGCCAGGACACGCTGGTCGTCTATGACGATCTCAGCAGCCATGCGCGCGCCTACCGCGAACTGTCACTGCTGATGCATCGCCCGCCGGGGCGCGAAGCCTATCCGGGCGACATCTTCTACCTGCATGCGCGGTTGCTCGAGCGGGCGACACGCCTCGCCAGGAAGCACGGCGGCGGCAGCCTGACCGCGCTGCCGATCGTGCAGACCGAGGAAGGCGAGATCGCCGCCTACATCCCGACCAACCTGATCTCGATCACCGACGGCCAGATCTACCTCGACCGGCGGCTGTTCGCTGCCGGCGTGCTCCCGGCGGTGGATGTGGCGCTGTCGGTGTCGCGCATCGGCGGCAAGGCGCAGCACCCGCGCATCAAGCGCGAGGCCGGCACAATGAAGCTCGGCTACTTGCAGTTCCTCGAGCTCGAGGTCTTCACCCGCTTCGGTACCAAGCTGGAAGCGGGCGCGGAAGCCAAGATCGCGCATGGGCGACTGCTGCGAGAAATCCTCAAGCAGGAGCGGCTGTGTCCGCTGCCGGCCGCCTTCCAGCTGGCGTGGATGACGGCCTACAGCGCCGGTCTGCTCGACACGCTCGAAGTGCACCAGGTGGCGCCGGCGCTCGAGCGCATCCGCTCGGGCATGGCTGCCGATCAGGCGATCGGGCTCGACACGCCGCGCGAGCTGTGGCTCGAACGGCTGGCGCGGTGGCTGGCGAGTGCGACGCCATGAGCGGCCTGGCCGAGCTGTCGCAGCGCCACGCACGGTTGAAAGAGATCAGCGGAATCATGACCGCCATGAAGAGCCTGTCCCTCGTGGAAGCGCGCAAGCTCGCACGCTTCATCGGCGATCAGCGACGCATGCGCGACAACATCGCGGCGGCGGCCGCAGACTTTCTGCAGTTCCATCCCGACACGGGCGCAGGCGATGCGCGCTCCGGCGATCGAGTATTGGTGGTCATCGGATCCGAGCGCGGCTTCTGCGGCAATTTCAACGAACGCATCGTTCAAGCGCTGCAGAGTCTGGACCCCGAGCAAGCAGCGACTTCGCTGGTCGTCGTCGGACATCGCCTGTCGGCCCGCCTGGCCGATCATCCGCGCGTGCGAGCCCGGCTTGACGGGCCGACCGTGACCGAGGACGTGCCCGCAGTGCTAGACCGACTGCTGGACGCCGTGCATGACGCGCGGCCCGCGGCGTCTGCGGGGCCGCTTGCCTTGCTGTGCCTGGCGCACGACGAGCACGGCGAGCCGGAGCTCACGACCTTGCTGCCGCTGCCGCGCGAAGCAGCGCATGCGCACCCTGGCGATCCACCCCAACTGCTTCTCGCTCCGATCGCGTTCCACCGCGAGCTGCTCGAACAGTTCCTGCTGGCGGCGCTGTATGGCCAGCTCTATGCCTCGCTGGCCGCGGAAAGCCATCAGCGCCTCGCTCACATGGAACACGCGCTGGATCGGCTGGACCAGACGCTCGAACGCCTCGCACTCAAGCGCAACGCGTTGCGCCAGGAGCGCATCGTCGAGGAGATCGAGGTCATGTTGTCGAATCAGATGGCGGGGGGCAGCGCCCTACAACCATGATCCCGGTGACCGCAGCTCCGCTTCGAACGCGCACTTCGGCGAGCCTGGCGGCATGGCTGGCCCTGCTTCTGGCGCTGATGCTCGGCGGGTGCGCCACGCTCAGGGAGGTTCCGCGCCTGCCGTCGCACGCGATCAGCGACCCCGAGCACACGACCATCGGCCGCGCATTTGCAGGGGCCATCGCGCAGCACGCGGGCATGTCGGGCTTCCAGGTCGTGGCCGACGGTCGCAGTGCCTTCGCGACGCGCGCCGCGTTGGCCGACGCAGCCGAGCGCACGCTCGACCTTCAGTATTTCAGCGCGGCGAACGACAGGACCACCGAGATGCTGCTGCTGCGCATCGTCGCGGCGGCCGAGCGCGGCGTGAGGGTCCGCATCCTGCTCGATGACGTCCACGCCTCGACGCGCCTGTTCGCGCAACGCGCGATGACCGCTCATCCCGGCATTCAGGTGCGCCTGTTCAATCCCTTCTACTCCGGCGGCACGTCGACGATGGCGCGACTGGCTGAGTTCGTCTTCAATGCCGAGCGGCTGAATCGCCGCATGCACAACAAGATGTGGGTTGCCGATGGGGTCGCCGCGATGGTGGGCAGCCGCAATCTCGGGGATGAATACTTCGATGCCAACGAATCCTTCAACTTCCTCGACGTAGATCTGCTGGCCGTCGGACCGGTGGCGCAAGAGCTGTCGCGCGCTTTCGACGCCTACTGGAACAGCTCCAGCGTCACGCCGATCGAAGCCTTCGTCGAGGCGCCCGGTGCCGCCGAACGCGCGCTCGCGCTCGAGACGCTGCGTTCAGGCCAGGGGGCGTGCCGTGCCTTCGCGCCTTGCCGTTGGCTGGCGGAAAGCAAACTGCTCGCCGACCTCAGAGCGGCGAATGTCCCATTGGCGTGGGCACGCTCCCGACTGATCTACGACACACCGCAGGAGAACAAGGCAGGCGGCTCTGCCTCGGGCATCGGACACGGCTCGATCCACGACCACCCCGGCAACATCGACACCCGGGCCGAGTTGCTGATCGTATCGCCCTACTTCGTGCCGAACGAAGACCTGCACAGCCATCTGGGAACGCTGCGCGAACGTGGCGTGCGCATCGCCGTGCTGACGAACTCGCTCGCCTCCACCGACGCACCCGCCGCACACGGAGGCTACGCCAATCATCGTGTCGCTTTGCTGCGCGAGGGCGTGGAGCTGTATGAAGTTCGGCCCGAATCGGCCGCGCCGCACCGCTTCGTGCAACGCTGGGTCTACGCGAGGTCGTCGAGCCTTCACGCCAAGGTCATCGTCCAGGACCGCCAGCGCGCCAGCGTGGGCTCGCTGAACCAGGACCCGCGCTCGCGGCTGCACAACACGGAAGCCTGCATCATTCTCGAGAGCCCCGAGCTGGCGGCCGAGCTGGCCGGGCTGTTCGACGAAGGCGTCGATCTGGAGCACGCGTTCAAGGTCGAGCACGACGCCGCTGCCGGCGAGCAGGCGCTGGTGTGGCAGACCCAGGAACGCGATGAGATCGTGCGCTACACCGTCGAGCCCATGTCCAGCCCCTGGCTTCGGCTGTGGCGGGGAATCCTGGGGGTCTTGATCCCCGAGCACCTGCTTTGAATCTTCGCACTTTGCCCCTGACCGAGTCCAACATGACTTCACCCCTTCCTGCGGCATCCGGCGCGCTTGCGCTCATCGAGATGTGGACACGCTATGCCGCCGACGCGTGCTGGCGGGCCGCAACCACGGCCGATGTGCTGCGCCAGCGCGCCGACAACATGGTCGCGCACGAGGCCGCGGGCATGCCGCCGCTGCTGCACTTCGAGTCCGAGGAGATCGCCAACGCGCACACGTTCACGCCGCCGTCGAATTACCGGCTGCTGCGCATCACCCGCTGCGGCACCGACCACTGGGAGAAGCACGTTCGGCGTGGCGCGGTGCCGGTGCTGGTGGTCGACCCGCGTGCAGGCCACGGCCCGGGCATCGGCGGCTTCAAGCGCGACTCTGAGGTCGGCATGGCGCTGCTCGAAGGCCATCCGGTCTATTTCGTCGTCTTCGATCCCGAACCGGTCGAAGGACAGAAGCTGAGCGCCGTGATCATGACGCTGGCCCGCTTCATCGACATCGTCGCGCAACGCCATCGCGGCAAGCGGCCGATCGTCTACGGCAACTGCCAGGGCGGCTGGGCCGCCACGCTCGCGCTGTCGCACTGCGAGCACGAGGCGGGGCTGATGGTCCTCAACGGTTCGCCGCTGTCGTACTGGGCCGGAGAAGCGGGTGTCAACCCGATGCGCCTGGCAGGGGGCTTCACCGGCGGCGCGTGGATGACGCACCTGCTGGCCGACCTCGAGGGCGGCCGCTTCGACGGCGCCTGGCTGGTGCAGAACTTCGAATCGCTGCGGCCCGAGGGGGTGTTCAGGAAATACGACGCGCTGTTCGCGCACCCCGAAGCCGAACGCGATCGTTTCCTCGAATTCGAGCGCTGGTGGAGCGGCTTCTACTTCCTGGGTCGCGAGGAGATCCTATCGATCGTGCGCGACCTGTTCATCGGCAACCGGCTGGCGAGCGGGGAGGTCGTGGTCGACGAACATTGCACGGCCGACCTGACGCGCATCCGCTCGCCGCTCGTGATCTTCAGTTCCCGTGGGGACAACATCACACCGCCGCAGCAAGCGCTCGCCTGGCTGAGCGCGGTCTACCCAACGGACGAAGCGCTGGTCGCGGCCGGGCAACGCATCGTCTACCTGCTGCACGACAAGGTCGGCCACCTCGGAATCTTCGTCTCCGCCGATGTTGCCAAGCGGGAGCACAGGGCTGTCCTTCATCACGTCCAGCAGATCTCCGAGCTGAAGCCGGGTCTGTACGAGATGGTGCTCGAAGACGGTGCGTCCAACGGCGATGCCACGCGCGCCCGGTTCGTTCCGCGGCGCCTGAAGGACATCGCGTTCAACCCGAATCCGGGCGGCTTCGACCGCGTTCGCGCCCTGTCCGAGCAACTCGACAGCCTCTACTCGACGTGGATGTCGCCGCTGGTCCAGGCCCTCACGACGCCGGCCGTGTCGCGCATGCTCGAGCAACAGCATCCGATGCGCACCAGCCGCCGGCTGTGGTCTGCGGAAGCCATGCCCGCACTGAGCTGGCTGCCGTGGCTGCTCGAAGTGCTGAAGGCCGCGGGAGCCGAGAACCCGCAGCGCGAGACGAACCCGTGGTACGCCATGGAACGCACATCGAGCGACGCCGTGGCGAGATCGATCGAGTCCTGGCGCGTCATGCGCGATCAGTGGGCTGAAACTGCGTTCGAGAAACTGTATTCGGCATGGCCATTGGTGGATCGGCGCCGCGCGTCAAGGGGCACTTGCCATGCCCACGATGCATGTCGATTGTCTTCACCCGATGGCGGCCTGCCAGTCATCCCCAATGAACTCATCCCAGAACGATGAACAATTCACTGAACCTGCGCATTCTCTCCATCAACGTCGGCAGCTCGTCGATCAAGTTCGGTGTCTACGACGTCGTGCCCGATGCGGTCTGCTTCGAAGCAGCGATCGACCGTCCGACGTCGATTGCAGACGCCTTGCACAGCATCCACGCGATGCTGAAGCACGCCGGTGCGGATCGCATCGACGCCATCGGCCATCGCATTGCCCACGGCGGAAACGACTACGCCGATCCGGTGTTGATCGATGCCGCGGTCGAAGCCGCGATAGAGCGCTGCGCGCCCTTGGCGCCACAGCACAACCCGGGCAACCTGGCAGGCATTCGCATGGCGCGCGAGCGCTGGCCAGGGGTGCCCCAAGTGGCGGTGTTCGACACCGGCTTTCATCGCACCTTGCCCGCCCACGCCAGCACCTATGCGGTTCCGCTGTCATGGCGCGACGCGGGACTGAAGCGCTATGGCTTCCACGGCACCTCTCACAAGCACGTCATGGACGCCGTGGCCGAACACCTGGGCCTGCCGGCCGGCGATCTGCGCATCGTCAGCTGCCACCTGGGCAACGGCGCCAGCGTGTGCGCCATCGACCGGGGGGTGTCGGTGGACACCTCGATGGGAATGACCGCGCTCGAAGGACTCGTGATGGGCAGCCGATGCGGCGACCTCGATCCCGGTGCGTACTCCTATGTGATGCGCACGCTCGGCCTGAGCGTGCCGGAGATCGAACGAGCGCTGTATGAAGACGGCGGCCTGAAGGCGATCTCGGAGATCAGCGGCGACGTGCGGGAAGTGGAAGCGCAGGCGCTGCTCGGCAACGGGCCTGCGCAGCTCGCGCTGCAGGTGTTCGCCTACCGCGTGCGCAAGTACATTGGTGCCTACGCCGCCGCGATGGGCGGCTGCGAGGTGTTGGCATTCACCGGCGGCATCGGAGAAAACTCCGCCAGCATGCGCCGGCGCATCAGCCAGGGATTCGAGTTTCTCGGACTGCACCTGGACGAAGACCGCAACGCAGCGGCGCGCCCCGCGCTATCCGAGGCCCTTGAACTGCAGCAAGCCCATTCGCGAATGAAGCTGCTGGTGATCCGGGCGCGAGAAGAATGGATGATCGCCAGGGAGACTGGTCGCCTGCTGACGCGGACAGATCTCGCGGCCAGCCCAACGCCCACTGCGCCGATACCGGTGGCGGTCTCGGCGCACCACGTTCATCTCACGCAGGCCGCGGTGGAAGCGCTGTTCGGTGCGGGCTACCGGCTCACCGCGCAACAAGCACTCAGCCAGCCGGGCTATTGGGCAGCGCGGGAGACCGTGGACATCGTCGGCGGACGCGGGCGCATCGATCGGGTCCGTGTGCTCGGGCCGTGCCGTTCGGCCAATCAGATCGAGATCGCGAGGACGGAGGCGCTTCGCATCGGCATCGACGCGCCGCTGCGACTTTCGGGCGACACGCAGGACACCCCGACGGTCACCCTGATCGGACCGGCGGGCACCTTGCAAAGCAATGGCGTCATCGTCGCCCACCGTCATGTGCATGCGAGTCCCGCCGACGCTGCAAGGCTGGGACTGCGCGACGGCGACCGCATCGAGATCACGCTGGACAGTTCGCGTGCGACGGCGTTCGCGGACGTGGTGGTTCGGATCGGCGACGGAGCGGTGCTGGAAATGCACATCGACACCGACGAGGCCAATGCGGCAGGAATCGACCATGGAAGCGAAGGCGTACTCGTCCGGTCGAGCTGCCACGCGACGGTCTGCCGCTGCGATCCCGTGCACTGATGATCCACGCGCGTTGCTACGCACCAGCGGGCGGAGTTTGTCCTGGCGCAATGAGGTGGTGCGCAATGCATGGTCAAATCAGGTCAGGAACGGAGTTCTGCCGACAAGGACTGCGTCAGCTTGGCAGTGTATCGATACGCCATTGGCCCGGCATGTTTGGGCCAGCGAATTCTCCTTCGCCAAAAGCTTCCCGCGGCGCCCGCCTAGGCGTGAAGGAGATGGTGCATGAAGATCAACGCGCACATGCCTCGCAGGCCGGCGCATGTGCGCGGCTCGAGAGCCGATCGGCCGCCAGCGTTCGGGTTGGCGCTGCGCTTGGCCGTCCCTCTCAGCTGCGCGGTAGTCGCAGCGATGGCGGCCGTCTCGGGCGTTCAGCTTGTGATCGATCTGCGGGCCGAATTCGCTGCTCGGCAAGAACTGGTTGGCCGCTCGGTGTCGCCGCTTGTAGATCAGCTCCGCTGGCTAGCTTCAGAGCTGGCCGTGCGTACCGCGGTCTCGGAATTCCATGATGCAATGGCGCGGCAGGGCCATGCTCGGCATCTGCTGCAACTGCTCGATCCTGATGGCGCCGCTTTGGCCACCTACGGCGACATCTCGGTTCTGCAGGACCGCGACGCAATCTCCCTCGCGGTGCCGTTCCGGACTGCTGGGATCGGTCGGCAGGAGATGACGCTGATGGTCACCGATATCGACCCCGGAGGAGGGGCCGAGCGACGCCGGCGCTGGCAAGCCTGGGCTGTTCACACTGCGGTGACCGGTGGCGTGCTTTTCGGGTTGATGTACCTGATCATCAAACGCCAGATCGCAGAACCGATCTCTCGTCTGGTCGATGCGGTTCGACAGATGCAGATGGGGTATTGGAACGAGGCAGCCGATCCTGGGGGCGCTTGGGAGCTGAGATGGCTCGGCAGCCGCTTCAGCGCCTTCGGCAAGGAGTTGACCCGCAGCGTTCAGCATCTGGTGCTTGCGCAGCGAAGGGCTTACCAGGCGACATGTCTTCGGGACGCCGCCGCGCAGCCGAGGCAGCCCATCGCGCAGTCCGCGGCCGGCGCCGATGGGCTCGACTGCGATCCCGCATTTTGGCCGCTGACTCAAGCGCTGACGGAGCTGCGCTTGATCGATCGGAGCGATCCCAGGGCCCGCGAACTCGCACGTCGGGTGTGGGATGAACTGGCGTCTCGCGCCGAGGAATTGGGGCATGTCGAGCTCCGTGGCGAACTCGAGGATGCGGCGTTGCCGCTGCTCGACCCCGAGGGATGGGCGCGTGTGGCGTACAGCATCCGGGCCGAGAGGCCCCGCCTCGAGACGCTGGCGAAAGCTCACTCGGAACGGATCGGAAGCTATCTCGACGCTCGGGGGATCCCTTTGGTTTCACTGCACCAACGCGTCAAGCACGCAGCGGGCGTTTGGAAGAAGATGCGGCACAAAGGGCTCGCGCTGCGTCAAATCCATGACTTGGTAGCCCTGCGCATCGTGGTGCCGACCGAGGACGACTGCTATCGCGCGCTGGGTGTGCTGCAGGACTTCTACACCCCGGTCGTGGGGCGCTTCAAGGACTACATCGCCGAGCCCAAGGCAAATGGCTATCGAAGCATCCACGTTACGGTGAGTGATGAGAAGGGGGAGATGTTCGAAGTGCAGCTACGTTCCGTAGCGATGCACATGCATGCCGAGCGGGGCCCGGCGGCCCATCTCCTTTACAAGGAAGAAGCGGGCGTGAACGGCTCTTGTCAAGAAGGAAGGCACCAAAGACATTGATGCGCGTCAGCGCGCGTCCTGATTCGCGATACGACTGGTTTTAGGCGCTATGCGACCCATCTGAGTGATGGATCGAGGCATACCTTTCCTCCCATTTTCTGCGCTGACAGGTCTTCGCCATCGAATCAACGACTCATCCGCGATCCTGGCACCGATATGCGCGCCTTTGCACTTGCTGTTCTAGCGAAATCACGAACCACTGCAGTCGCACAATGAAGATTGCGACAAGATCGGAAATCCAAAGCAATGGACCTCCTGCAGTTGTTCATTATTGTGATGGGGCTCGCGGGGCAAGTATTCGTTGCTCGCAAGCACCCCGCCGGTTACGGTTTCTGGACCGCCGGGAGTATCGCGCTGATCGTCGTATACAGCGATCTGCACCAATATGGCCTCATCGGGTTCCAGATGGCCAACACCGGTATCCAGCTTTACGCGATGAACCGCTGGGCAAGGGATCGTCGGGCAACGCTTCCAGCTGGCTCGGAGCGTTCAGTGATCAGGAGAGCCAATGGTCATCTCGACGATCAGGCCAGCCCGGTCTGACTCGGTGTGGTTCGCTTTCACTTTGCCGCGGCAGCCAAATCGCGGTGCAGTTTGGCCAGGGCGGTGTTTTCGTCCGCGGCCTGTTGATATGCGCGTGCCAGGTTCTCACAGTGCCGGGCAAGTGCCGCATGCTCCTGCGGGCCGCTTCTTGGCGAGATGTTCCTTCGGTAGACCGCTGCATAGCCCAGATGCCGCGCTGCGGCAGCCGCATCTGCGGCCGCGCGCCCTTCATGCAGCGCCGCGGCGGCATCATGATCCAGGCTGCTGCTCGCGCTTTCGATCCGCTGCACGGCCGCTGCCGGCGGCGACAGGCGATCGGTCGCGCAGCCTGTTGCTGCCATCACTGACAGCGCAAGGGCGAGTGGCGCCGCTGCGGCTTTCCAATCGAGATTGCTTGCCATATCGGCCCCCACTGATGGTCCGGTGCCAAAGACGCTCCAGTTGAACCCGCCGCGCCATTGGATGGCCCGGATATGGCGGGCGGCCATTGTCAAGGCTTGGCGGCAGCTCCCATGCGCCGATGCTCAGCGGCCAGGGCCTGGTATTCGACGGCAGCGCTCTCGTAGATGGTGGCGAGCGATCTGCAGTGCCCGGGCATGCCGGACCGACCTCGTATCGAAGTGATGCCTTCGTAGCGCTTGGCCATCTTGCGATGCTCTTCCGCCGTCGCCCGTGCCGAGACGGCTTCGCGATCGTAGTAGGCGGCAATGGCCTCGTGATCGGAAGGGGTCTGCGCGGCCTCGATCTGCTGCTGCAGTTCCGGTGGAGGCGGCTTGGGGCCAGAAGCGCACCCGGCCAGCGCCACGGTCATCAGCAGCACCGAGGTCAGGTGGTGCACCGATTTCCAGTTTGTGTTCATGCGAGTTCTCCATCGTTGCAAGGCTTGGGCCGCTCGACCTTCGCAGCGGCGGAACGGATCCGCCGCGGTCGATGTGGAAACGATAGGCCGCGTGCGCATCGGTTCGTTTGATCCGCATCAAGTCGACGGCGCCGACCCATCGGCAAGTTACCGTCGCTCAAGCGCGCCGGGGCTCACCGCAGCGAGATTTGAAGCGGCGGAGATCACACGGCCATGTCGCTGGCATCAGCAGGCCGGATCGGACGCCCTGCCTGCTCGTGCGGCTAAGATGCGCTCAGCCAGTCAACTTCGCGCCGGCCGCCAATGTCTCGATGATCGGACACGGCTGCGTGGGGCCGCTTTGTCGACAGCGGTGCAACAGATCGGACAGCACCCCGCGCAGGCGCTGCAGATCGGCAAGCTTCTTCTCGATCTCGCCGAGCCGCGCCTCGGCGACCGACTGAATCGCCCGGCGGTTGCGGCCGTCCTCCATGTCCAACAGGCTGCGCACCTCGTCGAGCGTGAATCCCAGCGCCTGCGCTCGCTTGATGAAAGCGATGCGGTGAACCGTCGAGGCCGAGTACACCCGGAACCTTCCGTTGGCGGCAGGCACGCGGAGCAATCCGCGCGACTGGTAGTAGCGCACGGTCTCCACGCCGACGCCGGCAGCCTTGGCGAGCCGGCCAATGGTCAAGGGAGGGAAGGACGCCTCAACCATCGGCGCGGCCATTACGCGCCTGTTTTGCATGACGAGATGGTACGCCCCATTCCGTAGTTGACCCCAGAGGGGGTTTGACGCCGATCAACCCAATGCGCGCGATCTCCAGCGAGACTTTCCTCACAGGCTTACCGATACTCACCCGACGCAAATTCGCGCATGACTGTCACCGCCAGCCGCCACCGCAAGCGCAGCATCGCCCTGACGATGCTGTTTGTGTGGGTATTCGCGCTGCTGTCGGGGGTGGCCAATGCCTGCCTGCTGGAGCCTCGCGGCGAACTGGCGCATGCCGGCCTGCACGCGGCGCTGTCGTACCATGCGGCTCGATCCGCGGCGCATCCGCACTCATGGAATGCGGCAGTTGCAGCGCAGCACGAGCACCACCCCGACAAGGCGCCCTGCCAGAAGTCCTGTGACGACTCATCGCAGACCCTGCTGAAACAGGCGCCCAAGCTCGACGCACCCGATCTGCTGTCCGTCGCGCTGCCAAGCCGGGCGTGGACCGTAGACCTTCTCCAGGCCCCGGCCGTCCCGGGGCGCGCTTGCATCGCGGCGGTCCCGCCGCCGTCGCTCCCTCCGCGGGTGCAGTTCTCCCGGCTCGCGCTGTAGCCCATGGCCTCACGCGCCGTTGCGGGGCTTTTACGCGCCCGCACCGTCCGCTGCGCGGGGCCGTCCCCTTGACTCCGTAGTCGACTACGGACCGCACAGTCGAACGCTGACCACGGCGCCGCACTCCGACCGGCCGCTGGCCGGCCTTTCGACCGGCCGATCGTTCCCTGAATTCTTGGAGGTTTCCATGTCCCGCTTCCACCCCGTCGCCGTCGCTATCAGCCTTGCCGTCGCATTTGCGGCAGCAGTGGCACAGGACGTTCAGCACAGTCCCCACCACCCGGCTGGCTCGGCGTCAGCCGCAGCACCAAGGCATGACATCGGCACGCCGGGCGGCGTGGCCGTCATGGTCAGGATGAACGCCCAGATGCAGGCCATGCAGGCTATGCACGAGAAGATCATTTCCGCAAAGACACCCGCCGAACGTGATGCCCTGATGCCCGAGCACATGAAGCTCATGCGGGAGAGCATGTCGATGTTGCGCGGAATGTCGCCCGCCAAGCCGGCTTCCGCCGCTGGCAACGCCGACATGCGCCAGCGGGCCTTGATGCAGCGCCTGGACATGATGGAGTCGATGATGCAGATGCTCGTCGACGGCATGCCCGCGCCCCCGGCGGCAGCGGGCAAGTGAGCGACCCGAGCAGGGACAGCCCCTCACCGCTACCGACGACCGCAACCCGGAGCAATCCATGAACCACGAGAACCACGCACACCACGGCGATGGCGATTGCCCGCCAAGGTTTTGGCGCACCCGCTATTCGATCGGCCTGCTGGCCTTCGGCACGATCGCCCTGGTGTTCCTCCTCGCCGAACACCGCGCCCACCTGCTTGGCGCCCTGCCCTACCTTCTGCTGGTGGCCGGCCTTTTGGTGCTCGTCCTCATGCACCGGGGGCGCGGCTCACACGACCACGGCCGCACGAACGCAACGGGCGTCCAGGATGGCGACGCAGCGGGTTCCGGCAAGTCCGCCGGCGCCACCCACCGTCACTGCTGAGGATAAAAACCATGAGCCACGACCAACCAGGCTACGGACTGTGGATGCTGGTCATCCTCAATTCGGCCATCTTCCTGATGTTCGCCTTCAGCTTCTTCAAACCGCAGACGGGGCGCGACTGGCGTACCTTCGGGGCCTTCGCGGCCTTCGTCATCGCGCTGTTCGTCGAGATGTATGGCTTCCCACTCACCATCTACCTGATGTCGGGCTGGCTCCAGACGAAGTACCCGAGCCTGGACCTGATGTCGCACAACACCGGGCACCTCTGGTCGACGCTGCTCGGCGAGAAGGGCGATCCCCACTTCGGGGTGCTGCACATCGCGAGCTACGTCTTCCTCGGGCTCGGCTTCTATCTGTTGTCCGCGGCCTGGAACGTGCTGTACCACGCCCAGCGAGCCAACCGGCTGGCCACGACCGGACCTTATGCACGCATTCGCCACCCGCAGTACGTCGCCTTCGTGATGATCCTGCTGGGCTTCCTGCTCCAGTGGCCGACGCTGCTGACGCTGGTGATGTTCCCGATCCTGGTGGCCATGTACGGGCGTCTTGCCGTCACGGAAGAACGCGAGATGCGCGAGCGTTTCGGTGCCGAATTCGATGCCTACGCGGTGCGTACGCCGCGCTTCTTTCCGGCACTGGGCAACCGCGCCTCGCCGGCCTGAGGCCAGCAATCTTCCGACTGCCTCCAAAGGACATCTTCCATGAGGACAAGCACCGTTGAAGTCGGCGAACTGGTTTCGAGTCTGAGCGCGGCGGGCGTGCAGCACCAGATCGCAGCGCTCCCGGGCGTCCACCACGTCGACGTCAATTACGTCGCGGGCAGCGCCACTGTTCATCACGACGAGACGAAGACCTCGCTGGAGGACATCCGCCAGCGCATCGTCGAGTGCGGCTACCACTGCCGCGGGGAGTTGCTCCCCGCGCACCTCTGCCCGCCCGAAGACCATGTCGTGCATGGCGCCCACGTCGGGCATGCCGCTCATGATCACGGTGCGCATGCCGCCGCAATGGGATCTGCGACACCTGTCATCACGAGTGAGGCCACCCCGGCGCCGCATGCGGAACACGCGGCGCACGCAGGCCACGGCGGTGGAGCCGCCCACCAGGTGAGCGACATGATGCACGACATGGGCCACGCGCCCGGCATGTCGATGCAGGACATGGCCAACGACATGCGCAACCGCTTCCTGGTCGCCCTGCTGTTTGCGATTCCAGTGTTCCTCTATTCGCCGATGGGCAAGATGTTCGGCGACTTCGCGACTCCGTTCGGGATGGACCGCAACCTCTTCCTGTTCATCGTCGCGACCGGCGCCATCGCCTATCCCGGTTGGCCGTTCTTCGTCGCCGGCTGGCGTGCCGCGCGCAACAAGGTGGCGAACATGGCCACGCTGGTCGTGCTGTCCGTCGGCACCGGCTACGTGTTCAGCCTCGGCGCCACCTTCCTCTATGAAGGCGAGGTGTTCTACGAAGCAGCCTCCGTGCTGCTGGTGTTCATCCTGCTCGGCCACTGGCTGGAAATGCGTGCCCGCGCCGGCGCTTCGGACGCGATCCGCACGCTGATGGATCTGGCGCCGCCGATGGCCACCGTGCTGCGCAACGGCGTCGAGACCAAGGTGCCGACATCCGAGGTGCTGGTCGGCGAGACGGTGGTCATCAAGCCGGGCGACAAGATCCCGGTGGACGGCAAGATCACCGAAGGCGCATCGCAAGTCGACGAGTCGATGCTCACCGGTGAGTCGATGCCGGTCAAGAAGGTGGTGGGCAACGCCGTGATCGGCGCGACCATCAACAAGAGCGGCAGCTTCCGCTATCAGGCCACCAAGGTGGGCTCCGACACCGCGCTCGCGCAAATCGTCAAGCTGGTCCAGGAGGCGCAGAACTCGAAGGCGCCGGGCCAGTTGCTCGCCGACCAGGCATCGGAGTGGTTGGTCCTCATCGCCATCGTTGTCGGCCTGGCGACCTTCGCGATTTGGTTCGGGGTCCTTGGCCAGCCGCTGTTGTTCGCCCTCACGCTCACGATCACCGTATTTGTGATCGCCTGTCCCGACGCGCTCGGGCTGGCAACCCCGATGGCGATCATGGTCGGCACCGGACTCGGTGCGATGAACGGCATCCTGTTCAAGAACGCGGCCGCACTGGAAAACGCGACCAAGCTGACGGTGGTCGTGTTCGACAAGACCGGCACCCTGACACTGGGCCGGCCCGATGTCGTCGAGATGGTGCCGGCGCCCGGCACCACGGCAGCACAGCTGCTGTCCACGGCGGCCGCCGTCGAGAAGTTCTCCGAACACCCGCTGGCCAAGGCAGTGCTCAAGCGCGGCGGGCCTGACGTGCCGGAGACGGCGACCGCCTTCGCCAATATCGACGGCCAGGGCGCGCGCGCGAAGATCGGCGACGACGTCGTGCTGCTCGGCAACCGCAAGCTGATGGAAGCCGCGGGGGTGAACCTCGCGGAACTGGCGGCCGAGGCGGCACGGCTGCAAGGCGGCGGGCGCACCGTCGTCCACGTGGCACGCGCCGGCCGCCTGATTGGCCTGATCGCGATCGCCGACGCCGTGCGCCCGTCGTCCAGGGCCACGATCGGCAAGCTTCAAGAGCGCGGCGTCAGGGTCGCGATGATCACGGGCGACAACCAGGCCACGGCCGAGCGCATCGGCCAGGAGCTCGGCATCGACATCGTGCTCGCCGACGTGCTGCCGGGAGAGAAGGCCGCGAAGATCAAGGAACTGCAGGCCCAGGGTCACAGGGTCGGAATGGTCGGCGACGGCATCAACGACGCCCCTGCACTCACCCAGGCCGACGTCGGCTTCGCGATCGGCGCCGGCACCGACGTGGCCATGGAAAGCGCGCAGGTCGTGCTGATGAAGAGCGACCCGTACGACGTCGTCGGCGCCATCGAGCTGTCGCGCGCGACGCTGCGCAAGATGCACCAGAACCTGTGGTGGGCGGTGGGCTACAACGTGATCGCCTTCCCGCTTGCGGCGGGCGTGTTCTATCCGTTCACGCTCTCGCCAGAGGTGGCAGCGCTCTCGATGTCCGGCAGCTCGGCCATCGTGGCGATCAACGCGCTGATGCTCAAGCGCACCAAGCTCGCCGGCATCCGCAGCCCCCAATGGCCCGTGGCCTCGACGCCGCTCGCAACGCGTGGGGCATCGGCCTGATTCGCGGCGCCACGCGCGAAGCGATCAACAAGGCCCGCATCGACGACTGACGCGATGTGGAAACGACTACGCCTCGAACCGCAGGAGTCGCCAGCAGCGCTCGGGCTGCGCGTGTGGCAACTGGCATGGCTGGCGGCCGCCGTCTTCGTCGTCTCCGCTGGCTATGGGGCGTTGATGCCCCTGTTGCCAGCTTGGCTGGCGCCGTTGATGGCGGCAGACGACCAGGCCGAGGTCGCACGCCATGTCGGCCTGCTGAGCGGCATCTACGCCGCCGGAGTGCTGGTCGGCGCGCCGCTCTGGGGCCTGGCCTCCGATCGCTGGGGCCGGGGCCGCATCCTGGTGGCCGGTCTCATCGGTTACGTCGCCAGCCTGCTGCCCCTGTTGCGACCCGACTGGATCGGACTCGCGGGCATCTACGCGTCGCGCGGGGCCACCGGCTTCTTCGTGGCTGCCGTCGTGCCCGTGGTGCCCGCGCTCGTTGCCGAACACACGCCGCAAGGCCAGCGTGCCCGCCGGTTCGCGTGGCTCGGCGCGATGTCGTTGCTAGGCTTCCTGTTTGGGCCGGGGCTGAACGCAGCCGCCGCGCAGGTGTCCGCCACGCTCACCAGCGTCGGCGCCGGCGCCTTCGATCCGACGAATGTCGTCATCGTGATATCGGCGGCGCTGGGCGGACTGATGATGCTGGGGCTGGCCGCAATCTTGCCACACGTCGCGCCGGCCGCTCTCGTAGAGGACACACCGCCTGCGTCTGCCGATCGTCAGCGCGCGATGGCGCTGTGGGGACTGAACGGCGCTGTCATGTTCGTGCTGTCCGGGTTCGAGCTCGGCATCGTGTTGCAGGGTCAGCAACATCCGGCGCTGTCGGCGCGCGAGATCTCGCTGATGTTCGCCGAGTGCAGCCTCGTGATGCTTGGCGTCAACGCACTGCTGTTCTTCACTGGGCTGCTCGAACGTGCGGCGGGCCGCGGTGTGATGGCGGGTGGTCTCGTGCTGGCGATCGCCGGGTTGGCGATGCTGGCGCGGCACCGCAGCGATGCCTGGATGTACGTCGGCGTCAGTTTCACCGCTGCGGGCACCGGGCTCGTGCTGCCGACGATCTCCTACCTCGCGGCTGGAGCGTCCCGTCGACGGCTCGGCGTGACGATGGGAGGGCTGGCTGCGGCAGCGGGCTTCGGCCAGACGCTGGGCTCGGCTGCCGCCGGATGGCTCTTCGGAGCGGTGGCCCAGCTCAGTTTCGCGTGGCTCGCGCTGCCGCTGCTAGCCACGCTGGCCATGCTGATCGCCCGGCCCGCCTGGTGGTCGACCGCCGATCCACCGCCGCGACCACAACGTGTTCTTTCCGACCCGCTTCACAAACGAAACCCCCTGGAGCCCTGACCATGCGCTACTTCCTCGTCACCCTTCTCGCCGCGCTGATGCTGGGGCTGTCCGGCTGCGGCTACAACGCCTTCCAGTCTACCGACGAGCAGATCAAGGCCAGTTGGTCGGAGGTGCAGAACCAGTACCAGCGCCGCGCGGACCTGATCCCGAACATCGTCGCCACCGTCAAGGGCGAGGCGAACTTCGAGCAGGAGACGCTGACCAAAGTGATCGAGGCGCGCGCCAAGGCCACCTCGATCCAGGCCACGCCGGAACTGGTCAACAACCCCGAGGCGTTCAACAAGTTCCAGGCCACGCAGGGCGAACTGTCGAGCGCCCTGTCGCGCCTGCTGGTGGTCAGCGAGAACTACCCCAGCCTGAAGGCCAACCAGGGCTTCCAGGACTTGCGCGTGCAGCTCGAGGGCACCGAGAACCGCATTACCGTGGCGCGTGGTCGCTATGTGAAGGCCGTCCAGGACTACAACGTCGCGGTGCGCACCTTCCCGAGCAACCTGACGGCGATGGTGTTCGGCTATGGCGTCAAGCCGAATTTCACCGTCGCCAACGAAGCCGCGCTCGCCGTGCCGCCGAGGGTCGACCTCGTTGGCATCGGCGCCTCAGGTGCCAAGAAGTGACAACGAGTCCCGTCCCGGTCGGACGCTTCGTGCGCTGGCTCGCCGTCTTCGGGCTGTTGTGTTCCGCTGCGCTCGGCGCGGCAGCCCAGGCGCTGGTCCCAGTGCCGCCCCCGCAAGGTCGGGTGACCGACCTGACCGGCACGCTGACGGCACAGGAGAGTGCTGTGCTCGAGCAATCGCTGCGCGCGTTCGAGGAGCGGAAGGGCACGCAGATCGCGGTGCTGATCGTGCCGACCACACGGCCGGAGGCGATCGAGCCCTTTGCGCTGCGTGTGGTCGAGCAATGGAAGCTGGGCCGCCGCAAGGTCGACGATGGGGCACTGCTGCTCGTCGCCAAGGACGACCGCGCAGCACGGATCGAAGTTGGCTACGGGATCGAAGGCGCACTGAACGACGCGACGGCAGCGCGGATCATCGCGGAGATCATCGCGCCCCGATTCCGGCAGGACGACTTCTACTTGGGCCTCGCGGCAGGGCTCGATCAGATCATGCGCATCCTCGATGGCGAGGCCCTGCCGCCGCCAACCCGGCGCGGCTCGGCAGCTGCCGCCAACAGCCTCGGACAAACATGGCCTGTGCTGTTCATCGTCGCGCTCGTGCTCGGAGGCGTGTTGCGGCAGGTGCTGGGTCGAGTTCCCGGGGCCCTGGCAGTCGGCGGCGTGCTGGGCGTCGTGGCGTGGTTCGCGCTCGGCACCCTGGCCGTAGCGGCCAGCGCGGCCCTGACCGGCTTCTTCGTCACGCTGTTGGGCATCGGCATGGGCGGGCACGGCGGCATGTACGGCCACCGCGGACACCGAGGCGGCGGCTATGGCGGTGGCGGCGGGTTCAGCGGCGGCGGTGGCGGTTTTGGCGGGGGCGGTGCCTCCGGCAGGTGGTGACATGAATCTCGCACGACTCCTACGCCACCTCGCGACAACCTCGGCGCGCATGCGCCGCGCCTTCCCGGCATCCGCGCTGCGCTCGATCGAGCAGGCGATCGCAGTGAGCGAAGCCAACCATGCCGGCGAAATCCGGTTCGTCGTTGAAGGCTCGCTCGACGGCCTGCCGCTGCTGCGCGGCCAGACGGCGCGCGAACGCGCCATCGAGCTCTTCGCGCGGCTGCACGTCTGGGACACCGAAAACAACACGGGCGTGCTGATCTACGTGCTTCTGGCGGACCGGCGCGTCGAGATCGTGGCCGACCGAGGTATCCATGCCGAGGCCGGTGCCGAGGCCTGGTCTGCGATCTGCCGTGGCATGGAAACGCACTTCGGCGCCGGCGACTTCGGCCGCGGCGCCGTGCACGGCATCGAGGCGGTCACGCAGCTGGTGACGCGTCATTTCCCTCCTGCGTCCGGGGACCGAAACGAGTTGCCCGACGCACCAATCCTGCTCTGAACACACACCACCAGAGGACACCATGCAACTGCAATTCCTCGGTGCCACCGGCACCGTCACTGGTTCGAAGTACCTGTTGCGCCACGAGGGAGCAACGCTGCTCGTCGACTGCGGCCTGTTCCAGGGCTACAAGCAACTGCGGCTGCGCAACTGGGCCCCATTGCCCGTGCCGGCCGCCGGCATCGGGGCGATCGTGCTGACGCATGCCCACATCGACCACAGCGGTTATGTGCCGCTGCTGGCGAGGCAGGGCTTCAGGGGCAAGATCTACTGCTCAGAGGCGACCTACGAGCTGTGTCGCATCCTGCTGCCCGACAGCGGCCACCTGCAGGAGGAGGAGGCCGCGTACGCCAACCGGCACGGCTACTCCAAGCACAAGCCGGCGTTGCCGCTATACACGCGCGAGGACGCCGAACGCTGCCTAAGGCAGTTCGTTCCGCTGCCCTACGGCACGCCGTGGAGCCCTGCGCCTGGGCTGCAAGCGCGCATGGACCCGTCGGGTCACATGCTGGGCTCCGCCTTCGTGAAAGTTGACGACGGTCAGCGGTCCATCTTGTTCACCGGCGACATCGGTCGACCCAACGACCTGGTGCTGGCCGCGCCGGCACGCGTTCCGGGCGCCGACTATGCCGTGGTCGAGTCGACCTATGGCGACCGACAGCACGAGGCGAGCGATCCGCTGCTCAAGCTCGGCCAGGTCATCAACCGAACGGCCGCGCACGGCGGTGTCGTACTGATCCCGGCGTTCGCCGTGGGCCGGGCGCAGACCCTCATGTACTGCATCCACCTGCTCAAGGAGCGCGGCGTCATCCACCACCTGCCGGTCTACCTCGACAGCCCGATGGCCACCGACGCGACGCGCATCTACCACACGCATCGCAGCGAGCATCGGCTGAGCCCGGAAGAGTGCGACGCCATGTGTCATGCCGCGACGATCGTCAACAGGCCCGACGAATCCCGTACGCTGAGTGCGCGGCGCGGGCCGATGGTGATCATCTCGGCCAGCGGCATGGCCACGGGCGGTCGGGTCGTGCACCACCTGAAGGCCTTCGCGCCCGACCGCCGCAACACGATCCTGTTCGCGGGCTATCAAGCAGGTGGCACCCGTGGTGCCGCGATCCTGCAGGGGGCCACCTCGGTGCGCATACATGGCGAGGAAGTGCCCATCCACGCTGAGGTGGCGTCGCTGGACAGCCTGTCCGCGCATGCGGACGCCGGTGAAATCCTGCAATGGCTGCGCGGCTTCGATGCCCCACCGACTCAGACTTTCATCACCCACGGCGAACCGGCGGCGGCCGACGCGATGCGCTCGCGCATCGAGCACGAACTGGGCTGGGCCTGCCGCGTGCCCGACTACCTGGAAACGGTGGAGCTGTCATGAGCGTGGACTCACTGCCCGCGCACGGTGACGGCGGCGGCAACACGCTGCGAGCCTGGCGCACCGGTATCGACACGTATCGGGAGCCGGTCGTCTACATGCGGCGCGATTGCGCCGTCTGCCGTTCCGAGGGGTTCACGACGCAGGCTCGCTTGCTGCTCACGGCGGGCTCGGGCAGCATCGTGGCCACGCTCAGCGTCGTGGACGGGCCCTGGCTCGGGCATGGCATCGCGGGCTTGTCCGAAGCCGCGTGGGCTTCACTCCGTCCCCAGTTGGGTGAGTGCATCACGGTCACCCACGCGCCGGTGCTCGACTCGCTCAGCCATGTCCGCGCGAAGGTCTACGGCCACCGCCTCGATGCGGGTGCCTTTCGAGCCGTCGTCGGGGACATTGCTTCCGGCCGCTACTCCGATCTGCACCTGGCCGCCTTCATCACCGCCTGCGCGGGTGACCGCCTCGATTTCGACGAGACCGTCTCCTTGACGCGGGCGATGGTCGACGTGGGCGAGCAGCTGGACTGGGGCCGCGACACCATCGTGGACAAGCATTGCGTGGGCGGACTGCCCGGCAACCGCACGACCCTTGTCGTCGTGCCGATCGTCGCGGCCTGCGGACTGACGATGCCCAAGACCTCCTCGCGCGCCATCACGTCCCCCGCCGGTACCGCCGACACGATGGAAGTGTTGGCTCCGGTCGATCTCGACATCGCCGCGATGCGGCGCACGGTCGAGCACACCGGCGCTTGCATTGTCTGGGGTGGCTCGGTCCGCCTCAGCCCGGCAGACGACATCCTGATCCGCGTCGAGCGTCCGCTCGATCTCGACAGCGAGGGACAGTTGGTTGCCTCCGTCTTGTCCAAGAAGGCGGCGGCGGGATCGACTCACGTGCTGATCGACCTGCCGGTGGGGCCAACAGCCAAGGTACGCAGTGCCGAAGCCGCGCAGACGCTCGGACGCCGTCTCGTCGAGGTCGGTCGATCGATCGGATTGCAGGTGGCATTGCGCGTTACCGACGGCCTGCAGCCGGTCGGGCGTGGTATCGGCCCGGCGCTGGAGGCGCGCGATGTGCTGGCCGTGCTGCGTCGTAGCGCCGACGCGCCGGACGATTTGCGGCAGCGCGCGCTGTATCTGGCCGGCGACATCCTCGAACTCGGTGGCGCCGCGCCGACAGGTGGTGGCCTGCGCTTGGCGACCGACGTTCTTGCCGACGGACGGGCCTGGGCGAAGTTCACGGCCATCTGCGAAGCCCAGGGCGGCCTGCGCGAGGTGCCGCTGGCACCGCACCGACGAGTCATCGAGGCGCCCTTGGGTGGGCGCATCACGGCGATCGACAACCGTTTGCTGTCAAGAGCCGCCAAGCTCGCCGGCGCCCCGCAAGCTCCGGCGGCCGGCATCGATGTGCATGTCCGCCTCGGCGACAGCGTGCAGCCCGGACAACCGCTCTTCACGCTGCATGCCGAGGCCCCGGGAGAATTGGCCTACGCACTGCAGTACGTCGAAGCCCGCCCGCCCATCTTCCAGATATCGGAGATGTCTTGAGACCGATCGTGTTCTATGCCGCGCGTGATGGGGCGTTCACCGATCGGCTGGCGCAGGCGCTGCAGGCGGAGCGGGCCGCATTGGATCTGCACCGATTCCCGGATGGGGAATCGCTGGTCCGCCTGGACGCCGACGTGACGGGCCGAACCGTCGTGCTCTGCTACAGCCTTGCGCGGCCGGATGACAAGACCCTTCCGCTGCTGTTCGCGGCAGATGCCGCACGCGACCTCGGCGCGACGAAGGTGCTGCTCGCGGCACCCTACCTCGCCTACCTCCGGCAGGACCGGCGCTTCCACGCCGGCGAGGCCGTGACTTCGCGCACATATGCTGCGTTGCTGTCGACGGCATTCGATGGGCTCGTGACGGCCGATCCGCATCTGCACCGCTACCACGCGCTGGACGAGATCTATCGCATCCCGACACGGGTCGTGCACTCGGCACCGCTAATCGCCCACTGGGTCGCGACACATGTCGACCGCCCGCTGCTGATCGGCCCCGACTCCGAGAGCGAGCAATGGGTCGCGGAAGTCGCCGCCGCCGCCGGTGCCCCCTGGACCGTGCTGCAGAAGATCCGCCGTGGTGACCGCGACGTCGAGGTCAGCCTGCCGGACGTGTCGCCCTGGCACGACCGACAGCCGGTGCTGGTCGACGACATCGTCTCGAGCGCACGGACCATGATCCAGGCCGTGACCAGCATACGCCGCGTCGGCCTTCCGGCGCCGCTGTGCATTGGCGTGCACGCGCTATTCGCGACAGGAGCCTATGAGGAACTGCTGGCCAGCCAGCCGGCCCGCGTGCTGACCTGCGACACGGTGCCGCACCCGTCCAATGAGATCAGCGTCGTCGAACCGATGGCGCGCGCCCTGGAGGAGTTGATGGAGGGAACCGCATCGTGAACAACCATCGACCTTCCGTTGTCTGGCGACTGTGGCTGCTCATCGCGCAGGTGATCGCGGTGTCGGCCGGCCTGCTAATCGCCTGGAGGGCCTTCGGGCCTGAGCCCGCCGCACCGGTCCGCACCGATGTCGTGGCGCTGCGCGAGGCGCCACATGCCGATGCATACGCGTCGGCACCGGCAGGAAAGGCCGTCGCGACGCGCCTCGAAGCGGGCTTCCGTGCTGCGGCGGCCAAGGCCTCGCCCTCGGTCGTCAACATCTACACGCGCACAGCGCCCCCAAGACAGTTGCCCGGCTGGATGCGACCCTATGGCGGCTCCGACGAAGAGGCCGCGCAGGGCCAGGCAAGCCTCGGCTCGGGCGTTGTCGTCGCCGCCCAAGGCTTCATCCTCACGAACAACCACGTCGTCGAGGGCGCGGACGAGATCGCCGTGGTGCTGCCTGGCGACAAGGTGGCCGAGGCACGCGTCGTGGGCACCGACCCCGAGACCGACCTCGCGGTGCTGCGTGTAGAGGCGCAGGGCCTACAGCCCATCACATTCGCAGATCCAGCCTCGGTGCAGATTGGCGACATCGTGCTGGCGGTCGGCGACCCGTTCGGCGTCGGCCAGACGGTGACGCAGGGCATCGTCAGCGCAACGGGCCGCAACCGGCTCGGCATCAACACCTTCGAGAACTTCATCCAGACCGATGCGGCGATCAATCCCGGCAATTCGGGCGGGGCGCTGGTCGATGTGTCCGGCCACCTAGTGGGCATCAACACGGCGATCTACTCGCGCAGCGGCGGATCGCAAGGCATCGGCTTCGCGATCCCGGTCAGTCTGGCGCGGCAGGTGATGGAGCAGATCATCGCCACCGGACGCGTCAACCGCGGCTGGCTTGGCGTGAGCGCACGCGACGTCATCCACGAGACCACGGGTGCAGCGGCCGGCGCAGCGCTCGTTGCCGTGCAGCGGGGCGGTCCAGCCGAGCGCGCCGGCTTGCGCGCCGGCGACACCGTTGTTTCGATCAACGGCAAGGAAGTCGTCGATACGGCCGCTCTGATCGACCAGACTGCAGCGCTGAGCCCCGGCACAACGGCGCGGTTCAAGATCCTGCGCGGTCGCGAGGCAATCTCCCTGGCAGTGGAACTGGGCCAGCGCCCAGCCGCGCGCAAGCAGTGATGGAACGTCCTGTGCTGCGCGGCGTACTCGAATCGGGCCTGATGCGCACGCTGCTGAGACGGGCCGACAGCCGTGCGTTCCCCGTTGTGGTCGGCGCCGTGGCGCTCGCCGCGACGCTATCGATGTCCGTGCCTTTCGCGACACTCCTGGTGGCCGCGGTGCTGATGGCGCGGCGACGCTGGGTCTCGATCGCCGTGTGGGCGAGCCTGGGTGCGGCGCTCGGCGCGACGTTGCTGTACATGGTGTTCCACCACCTTGGCTGGGCCCGGCTGTTCGCCGCCTACCCCGATGTCGTACGGTCATCCGCCTGGGGGGACGCGACCGGCTGGTTGTCTGTCTACGGCGTCATGGCCCTGCTCATGATCGCCGCCACCCCGCTGCCGCTGACGCCGGCGCTGATGTTCGCCGGCATCTCAAGGCTGCCGATCGCCGAGGTGGTGTTGGCGCTTTGGATCGGCAAGGTCACCAAGTACCTCCTGTACGCGTGGCTGGCTTCCCGATTCCCGGAACGGGCGGTGCAACGCGGCCAGCGGCAGACCGAGGCGCTGCGAGCGATGCTCGCCCGCGCCATGTCGACCACACCAGCGCCACGGGACGACGCCTCGTCTTCCAGGAACGTACGGTGATCGCGCACCACGGCCCGCAGCGCCGGCTTGTGGATCCAGTCCCGCAGGAGGGATGCTGATGTGCTTTTCCGCGCAAGCGAGCTTCACCGCCGGTACCGTGTTGCTGATCGTCGGTGCAGCCACCGTACGGCGCGCGCGCGGACGCTCGGAAGTGCCGTACGCGTGGATCCCGGTCCTCTTCGGCATTCAGCAATTGCTCGAAGGCGCACTCTGGCTGACCTTCCCAGACCGTGCGCCGCTGCTCAACACGGTGCTGACGCACGCTTACTCGTTCTTCTCGCACGTGCTGTGGCCAATCTACGTGCCATTGGCCACGCTGGCGCTCGAGACCGTGCCCTGGCGGCGGCGTATCCTGACCGCCATCGCCCTCACCGGTAGCGCCGTGGGGCTGTACCTGCTTGTCACGCTATTCACGCTGCCGATTGTGGCCACCGTGAGCGGCCAGCACATCGCTTATCAGTCGCCGCACTTCTATGCGCTGGCCGCGATGTCGCTCTACCTGTTGGGCACTTGCGCGAGCCTGATGTTCTCCAGCCACGCGCGGGTCGTTGCCTTCGGCGTGGCCGCGTTCGCATCCGCGGTGGCGGCGTATGCCTTCTACGCCACATGGTTCATCTCGGTGTGGTGCTTCTTCGCCGGGGTGCTCAGTGTCATCGTGTTCCTCTACTTCACGAGTCCGCGCCGGACCGTGAGGGCCAGCGGCGCGACACGGGAACTGGAGGCGCATTGATGGAACGGACGAACGGATTCACGCCCGCGCTGGGCTTTCATCTGCTCACACCGTTGTACGACCGCGTGGTCGCTCTGACCACGCGCGAGCGGACGTTCAAGAGGGCCTTGCTTGAACAGGCGGCAATCGAGTCGGGGCACCAAGTGCTGGACGTCGGCTGCGGCACCGGGACGCTTGCGATCGCGGCGCAGCGTCGACAACCGGGTGTGCAAGTGTGGGCGCTCGATGCCGATCCCGCGGTGCTCGCCATCGCGGGGCGCAAGGCGCGCCATGCCGGCGCCAACATCGCCTTCGACCTGGGACGATCGCCCACCCTGCCCTATGCCGAGGAGCGCTTCGACCGCGTGCTGTCGAGCCTCTTCTTCCACCACCTGTCCTGGGGTGACAAGCTGCTGACGGCGCGGCAGATGCATCGCGTACTGCGCCCCGCCGGAGAACTGCACGTCGCCGACTGGGGCCGCGCGGGCGGCTTGGTCAGCCGAACCGCGTTTCTGCCCATCCAGCTCCTCGACGGCTTTGACACCACGAGCGACAACGTCGCGGGACTGCTGCCGGTGCTGTTCGCGTCGGCGGGCTTCCGCCATGTCGAGGAAACGCGCCGGATTCCTACCGCCTTCGGCATCGTCTCCCTGTACCGGGCCGTGAAGGGCGGAGGCGCGCCGGGACAGCGCTCCGCAGGAGGCACGGCGTGAACACACCACCCAGCGAGCTCGTGTCGCACGAGGGGGCAGTTGCGGACGGCGCTCCCGGGGCCTTGCGGGTTCTCTTCCAGTGAGCGGCGTGTCCCTGTCGGATCTGATGGGCGTCGGAATAGCGCTGGCTGCGGGCCTGCTCATCGGATTGGAGCGCGGCTGGCATCAGCGCGACCTGCCTGACGGACATCGAGTAGCCGGCTTGCGCACGTTCGCGCTTATCGGCTTGCTCGGCGGCTTGAGCGGCCTGCTGGCGCAACAATGGGGGGCGATCATTCTGGTCGTCGTTCTGGCCGTGGTGGCACTTCTGATCCTGACCGGCTACGTCGTGACTGCCCGCATGCACAGCGTCATGGGCCTGACCACGGCTATGGCAGCAATCACCACGTTCCTTGTCGGCGTGTTGGCGGCCGGTGGCAGCACACTGCTCGCTGCCGCCGTCGCGGTGGTGACGGCCGCGCTGCTGCAACTCAAGCGGCCCATGCACAGTGGCATAGGCAAGCTCACGGAAAGCGAGCTGACCAGTGGCATTCAGATGCTGTTGATCAGTGTCGTCGTTCTCCCGGTCCTGCCCGATCGCGGGTTCGGTCCATTCGCGGCCCTGAACCCATACAAGCTCTGGTGGGCAGTCGTGCTTCTCGCGTTGCTCTCGTTCCTCGGATTCGTCTTGATGCGCTGGTTTGGCGCCAAGCGCGGGCTGACGCTCATGGCACTGCTCGGCGGACTGGTGTCCAGCACTGCCACCACCGCGACGCTGGCACGTTGGGCCAAGGAGGCCCCGCAATGGCGGCCCCTGGCTGCCGGAGGAGCCACGCTCGCGTGCGCGGCAATGTTCGGCCGCATGGCGGTGCTCGTCGGTGTAGCCGCGCCGGCACTCGGCACAGCGACCATCGGGACCCTTGGTGTAATGGCCGTCGCCGGGGCCGCGTTCGGTGCGTACCTGACCACTCGCGAGCATGCGCAAGATTTGCCCGATCTGTCTACGCAAAACCCGCTGAAGCTGGCCGCGGCTGTCCAATTCGCGCTGTTCCTCGCCGCAGTGCTGCTCGCCGGGCGATTCCTCGCGGACCGATTTGGCGACGCCGGACTGCTGGTCACGGCAGCGATTTCGGGGCTGGTCGACGTCGATGCCATCACGCTGTCGGTGGGCCGCATGGTCGGTGACAGGGTTATAGGCGCTGCAGTCGCGGGCTTGGCCGTCTTTGTCGCAGCCGCCGTCAACCAGGTCACCAAGCTCGGCCTGATGTGGGTGCTCGACAGTCGATCACTGGCGCTGAAGGTGTTGCCGGCATATGCGCTGATGGCGTTCGCCGGCATTGGAGCTGCGCTTGTACTGCGCTGACGTGCGTTGACTTTCGAGCTGTGGCACCTGTTCCTGCTGGCCAGCGCTTCGCTGCTGGGCCTACTGTTCTTGCTCGTGCTCGCCGAGCCCGGCTTGCCCTACGACATCGGCGACCGCCTCCCCTCGCCGGAGGACCATGAGTTCATGGGTCTGATCGCGGCATTGGTCGACGCTCCCGTTGCGAAGGCCGCCTCCATCGAGGTACTGACGGACGGGGTCGCGTTCTATCCCGAGGAGTTCGCCAGCATCGCCCGCGCCCGTCGCAGCGTGCACTTGGAAGCCTACGTTTTCCACGTGAGCGTCGTGGCGGACAAGCTCGTGAGCCTGCTGACCGAGCGCGCAAGTGCAGGCGTGCATGTGCGGCTCGTCATCGACGCGATCGGGAGCTGGCGAACTCCCTCCGCCTACTTCGACGGGCTGCGCTCTGCCGGCGGCGAGGTCGCGTGGTACCAGCCGGTCAGGTGGCATACGCTGAAGCGGTTCAACAACCGCACGCACCGCGAACTGATCGTCGTCGATGGCGAGGTGGCGTTCGTCGGCGGCGCCGGCATCGCGAGCTGGTGGGACACCGGGCCGCCCGGGCAGCCGCCATGGCGCGACACCATGGTGCGGATCGAAGGAACCATCGTCACGTCGGTGCAGGCCGCGTTCGCCGAGAACTGGCTCGAAAGCACGGGCCAGCTGCTCACCGATCCGGGATCGTTCGTGCACTGCAGGGCCCTGGGCGGCCAGCCCGCCGGGGGTACCGACGCGATCGTCGTGACCGGAACGCCGTCGGCGGGCCGGGCCACGCGGGCACGCATGCTGTTCCAGTTGCTGATCGCCGGCGCCCGCCGGTCGATCCGGATCACCTCACCGTACTTTCTGCCGGACCGCAGCATGCGGGCCGAACTGCGAAAGGCGGTCCGCCGCGGCGTGCGTGTGCAGGTCGTCGTGCCCGGCGCTTACAACAATCACCCTATCGCTCGGCGTGCGAGCCGACGGCGGTATGGGGATCTTCTGAGCTCCGGCGTGGGAGTGCTGGAGTACGAACCAGGCATGAACCACAGCAAGGTGCTGATCGTCGACGATCTGTGGGTCGTCGTCGGGTCCAGCAATTTCGACAACCGGTCGTTCGGCCTGAACGACGAGCTGAATCTTGCCGTGCCCGATCGAGCGCTATCGGCACGCCTGCGCGAGGATTTCGAGCGCGACGCTGCGCTCAGCAAGCCGGTCGACCTGCACTCCTGGCACGCGCGGCCGATTTCCGAGCGGCTGCTTGCACTGCTTGGCGCGCTGGTAGAGCGACAGCAGTAGGAGGGCACCGCGGCTCGTCGGTGGAGCGCAACGATCCCCTTGCCCCGATCTATCGATCTACGACTTGAAGAACCACTGCAGTTGCACCTGGTACGCGTTGGGTAAGGCGGCGAACTCGCTGCCCGCGGACCCGGTGAAACGCTGGACACCGAAGGTCAGGTCCGTCGCTGGTGCCATGGACCACACGAGGCGGCTGTCGACGCCTTGGCTGCGGTCGTCGGCATTGCGCACGACGTAGTTCACCCACTTCAGCAGCGGCGTGAGCTCATACGCAGCGTACAGCCCGACATAACGCCTCGCGAGGCTCGTCACCCGTCCCGCGCGCAGCCCGGCGAAGTCGTAGCCGGCCGGATCCCGCGAGCCCGCCCCGTTGTGGTACAGCTCGATGCTCAACGTGAGCCCGTTCGCGAAGCCATAGTCCGCGCCGGCCATCCACCGGTTGAAGCCAGCGCCGCCGCCCGTTTTCAGCCGAGCTGCCTCGCCGCGCACGCCTGCGTCGCCGATCTGGCTGGCAGCATCCATGCCGACGACGTCAAGCCCTCGCAGCCGGCCGGCGACGAGCGACACGTCCACGCCGGCCGCATTGCCGTGCCACTGCAGCGCGCGGCTGGCCCGGCCGCGATCTGGCGCGGGGGCATACACCAGCGATGTGCGAGACAGCGGCCCGAGCTTGGTCTCCAGCAGCGCCGCGTCGACGCCGACGCGCTCCTCGCGCTCCACCGCCAGCGGGTTGACCGGGTTCAAGATGTCCAGCGGGCTCCAGAAGCGGCCGGTCCCCCATGCGATGCGCTGGCGCCCGAGCTTCAGGTCGACCTTGCCGCGGGTCAGGGTCAGCGCCGCGCGATACAGGCGATGGCGACCGTAGGCATCACCGCGCTCGACGTAGTTCGCATCGGCCCGCCAGTACTGCGGCGGCGCGCTGTCCTTGAGCGCACGGAACTCCGCCGTGTCAAGGTAGCTGCCCAGCAGCAGCTCGTTGTCATACTGCAGGTCGAGAGCAACCCCGGGAGCGAAATCGCCTTTCGCCTCGACTCGCAGCCGGTTCAGGCTCAGTGCGTAGTCCTCACCTGTCGATGCGCGCGAGCGCAGAGACACGCTTTTCAGGCTTCCGGTCAGCTCCATCGGACGCGTCTGCGCCATCGCCGGGGCGGCATCGAGCGACAGGCCCGCCACCAGCGCGATTGCAGCCCAGCAAGTGCTCCGGTCTCGGCGCGTCATTACGTGTGCCGAATCGCCGCGGTCGGGTCCAGCCTCGAGGCGCGCACGGCGGGGTACAGCGACACGGTCACGCTGGCGAGGAACAGGCCGACGCCCGGGCCGACGAGGTTGCCGGCGACGAGCTTCGGATAGACGATGCCCGTCAACCCCGGGATGGCGCTGTAGTCACGGTAGAAACCTGACAGGTCCAGGCCGACGCTGCCGAACAGCGAAACGACCGCGGCGCCGGCCGCATAGCCTATGACCGCGGCGAGGAGCATCAGCGCGACCGTCTCGTAGACGACCATCCGCACGATCGCGTCGGGCGGCGTTCCCAGCGCCATCATTACGCCGAACTCGCGCGTTCGCTCGGTCACGGCCATGAACACGGTATTCATCACCGCCAGCGCGACGACGAGGAAGAAGACCGCGACGATGACGGTCCGGATGGCACGTACCAGGCCCAGCATGTCCGCCACACGCGGCAGCAGGCGCGGCCAGGGTGACGCGACCAAGCCGTCCTTGTCCAGCAATGGTGTCAGCCGCGCGACTGCATCGTCGACCTCGGCGCGGTCGGCCAGGCGCAGGTTGATCGACGAGACGCGCTGGCCCAGGCCGAGCATGCGCTGGGACGCCGGTAGCGTCACGAAAACCATCGCGCCGTCGAACGAACTGCTCTCGGTCGCGAAGATGCCCCGAACACGGAATGCCGCGGTCCCGAGTTCGCCTGCAACGCCCGGCGCCATCACCACCAGTTTTTCGCCCAGCCGGATGCCGAGCTTCTCGGCCAGGCGCCGACCGACCACGACGTCGCGGTCCGCGCCGGCCTCCAGCGCCGCTCCCTCGATGAAGGTCCGGTGCAGGATCGTGATCTCGCGCTCCAGCGCCGGCTCGACGCCGTACAGCAGGACACCCACCGACTTCGTGGCGCTGCTGACCAGTGCCTGCGCCTGCACACGCGGCGCGGCGGCCACGATGCCGGGCTGTTTGCGCAGCACCGCGAGCGTGGCGGTGGCATCGAAGGCCAGCTCCGGCGCAAGATCGCGCCGAAGTCCCTCGCGTTCGATCTGCAGATGCCCGGTCACGTAGCGCGTCGAGTTGTCGACGAGCTGCTCGCCGAAGCCGTCGAAGAATCCGTAGAGGAACACGTAGGCGACGATCGCGAAGGCGGCACCGAACACCGTGATCGCGCTGCGCTTGCGGTTGCGCAGCAGGTTGCGGGTCGCGATCAGGGCGAAGACCGGCAATGCCGCGCGCACCTTGCCGTGCGACCCGCGCCGACCGCCCGTGGCCTTCTCAATGCCGCGGATGGCCGCGACCGGCTCGAGCGTCGCCGCGCGGAACGCGGGGTACAGCGCCATGACCAGCGCGATCAGGAACACCAGGGCGGAGATGGCCAGGCTGCGCTCGCCACGCACCACCGGGTAGATGACGTCGGCCAGGCCCGGCATGGTGCGCAGGCCCGCCTCGAAGGCTCCGAGGTCGATGCCTGTACGGCCGAACGCCGCCGTCGCCCCGAGCCCGATCACATTGCCAAGTAGCAGGCCGGCCGCGCCGAGCAGCGCGGCCTCGGCGACGACGATCCGGAACAGCAACGACTGGCCGGTTCCCAGCGCCAGCATGATGCCGAACTCGCGGGTGCGCTCCATCACAGCCATCAGCACCGGGTTGGCCACGCCGGCGGCGACCATCACGAAGAAGATCGTCAGCACCACGAAGCCCATCACCTCGTGGAATCGGATACTGATCGCCACCATCGGCAGCAGCACCGGCCAGCCCACCACCTCGTGCTCTCTGCCGACGCGAGCGGACAGGGATTGCGCGGCGGGAGCCAGCGCGCCCCGGTCGCGCAGCCGCAGGGCGACCGCCGTGACGGCCTCGGGTGCAGCGAGGAAGTCGCGCATCGCCGCCATCGGCATCACCGCGACGTAACCGTCGAGGTCGTCGATCTTCGTGCGGAACACGCCGCGCACCGGCACGCGCGCACTGGCGACCGAGCCATCGTAGGCCTGTCCCACCAGCACCAGTTCGTCGCCGGCCCGCAATGCGAGCGCCTCGGCCAAGCCCTCGCCGATCAGCACTCCGGTATCGTCGGCGCTGCTGAAGCCTTGGCCGTCGACCACGGCCTTGAACAGGTCCGTGACCCGCGCCTCCTGCGCCGGATCGACCCCGAAAGCCAGGATGCCGCGCGAGCGATCGGCTCGACTCGCGAGCACGGTGGTCTCCAGGCGCGCGGTCGCCGCGGCCACCGCCGGATCCGCACGTACCGCCTCGAGCACGCGCGCGCCGGCCTCGATCGCGCGATCCAGGCTCGGATCGTCGTGATAGCCCTTCATATGAACCTGCGCGTCGGCGGCGAAGTAGCGCGTGGTGTTGTTCACCATCTGCTGGTTCATGCCGTCGATGAACCCCCACAGGAAGGTCAATGCGGCCAGGCCGACCGCGATCGAGAACACCGTGATGACGGAGCGGCGGCGATTGCGCATCACGTTGCGCGCCGCCAGCGTCCAGATCATCAAGCCGGCCTCCGCTCGTCGGCTTCGATCCTGCCGTCGCGCAGCCGGATCACGCGGCGCGCCCGCTCGACGACCATCGGATCATGCGTAGAGAACACGAAGGTCGTGCCCTGCTCCTGGTTGAGGCGCCGCATCAGGTCCATCAGCGTCGAGCCCGACTGCGAGTCGAGGTTGGCCGTCGGCTCGTCGGGCAGCACGATCAGGGGCCGCGCCGCGATCGCTCGGGCCACTGCGACGCGCTGCTGCTGGCCGCCCGACAACTCGTTGGGCCGCCGATGCTCCAGGCCCTCGAGCCCCAGCGCGTGCAGCAGGCGCAACGCCTCCTCGCGGCGCCGCTTCTCGTCGACGCCCTGCAGCAGCATCACGTATTCGACGTTCTCCAGCGCGGAGAGCACCGGCACCAGGTTGTATTCCTGGAACACGAAGCCGATATGGCGCAGCCGGACCTCGGCGAGCGCCTTGCGTCCGAGCGACGTGATCTCCTGATCGCCGACCCAGATGCGGCCACTCGTCGGTCGGTCGAGCCCGCCGATGAGGTTCAGGAGCGTCGTCTTGCCGGAGCCCGAGGGACCGACCAGCGCGACGAAGTCGCCCCCCTGGATCTCGACAGTGGTCTCGTGCAGCGCCGGTACAGGAATGCTGTCGCGCTGATAGACCTTCGTTGCCTTGTCGGCGCGGACAATGACGGGGGGCGGCGCCATGATCGTCACTCGGCCGTCGTTACCGTGCGGGGATCACCCTGCCCGCGGACGGCCGCGAGTTCGTCGGCGTGGAGCACTTGCGCTGCATCGACGCCAAGCGCGAAAGCGGCCTCGGCGGCCAGGTGCGCCCAGGTGCAGCGGTTCGCGAACAGCATGCCTGCGACATCGAGCGTGCCGCCGCGGGAGACATAGCCGAGCGCCCGAGTCCGCCGTGGCCCGGTGTCCATACGGCGCAGCACGCCGAGGGTCGGCTCGGGTCGCATGTGCGAGACGATGACACGCGCGGCGGCCGTGGCCGGGAACAGGTGCTGCAGCGCCGGGTCGCCGGCCACGAAGGCACGTTCGCGGTCGTCGCGCGGTTCCCGGAAGCGGCCGGGCTCGATGACGCAGGCCACCGCGCTGCGATGCCCGGCCGCATCGAGGCGGTTGGCTGCCAGCAGCGCCTGCTGCAGCTGGTACGCGCCGATCGCGATCAGCAGCACCTCGGGGGCCTCGCAAGCCTTCACCACGCTCGCGCCCTCCTCGACGAGGCGCTGCGCCTGCTCGCCGGTCAGTCGGTTGGCCATCGGCCGCTTGGGAACAACGAGTGTCCAAAGCTGCCCATGAGTCGCATAGGCTGCGCGCAGCGCAGCGGTGGCGCTGTTCGCGTCGACCGGGAACAGCACGCGGGCGGTGTCGGACATCTCGCCGAGCAGCGCTTCCGCCAAGGTCGGGTCCTGGTGCGACTGCTCGTTCTTGCCGTTCTCCCAGGTGTGCGAAGTCGCCACTGTCACGACCGAAAGCCAGCCCGGCGGGATGCCTGCCTCCGCCTGGTGGCGGGCGAAGAGAATCTCCTGGCGCAGTGCGCCGAGCATCTTGACGGCGAAGGCCTCGTAGGAGACCACGAGGTTGATGCCGCCCTTGTTGCCGAGCGCAGCACTGACCACCGCCTCTTCGTTGAGGGCGGTGATCACCGCGCCGTCCACCGCCTCCGCCAGGCCCGGCTCGGGCACGAAGACGCGGTGCTTCAGCAGGTCCAGCGTCTGGCCCATCCGGTTGCTGCGCAGTTCGTCGGGGTTGCCGACGCGTGGCCGCAGCTGCGGGTTCGCATGCACGATGGCGGCAAAGGCGGCGTCCAGCGCGGCCATCGGTGACACCTGCTCGGCTCCGGCCGCGTGCCACTGCGCCGCGGGCATCACAGGTACATCGACCCGCCTGTGTGCCAGCGGGTGGTCGCGCTCGAACGGGCGCTGCTGGTCCTGGTGACGGCAGAGCACCGAGAGTGCTTCGTCCAGTTCCGCGGGCGGCACGAACAGCGCGCGGGCGCCGTCGTTGAATTGCCGCTGCGCATGGGCATCGTGGCGCGGGTTGCCTGCCAGCGGCAGGTTGTGGGCAGCGTTTGTCCCCGCGCCGGGGAAGCCGAAGCCCTTCGGCACCTCGGCGATGGTGTAGTGCAACGGCACCGGATACTGAGTGCTGCCGGTGGCGATCCCTGCGGCGCACGCGGCGAGCCGTTCCTCCATCGCGTGCACCGCCCAGGCGAACGCGGCCGGGTCCGTGCCGTCGATCTCCATCGGGTCGAAACCGTTCAGCCGCAGATGCTGGTGGAACCATGCCTGGCCACCCTGCTGTTGCATCGTGCTGCGCTGCTCGATGCGGCGCCCGTTGAGGATCATGAACGGTGCCACGAAACCGCAGTCCTCGGCGCGCCACCAGCGCGGCGCCCAGTCGCTGCCGCGCTGCTCCTCGAAGGCCCCGTCGCTGAGGAACACCACCAGGCGCTCGCCCGGCAACGGCATGTGCACGTACTGCAGTTCCGCGAAGCCGAGGTACCCGCCCTCGGACAACCCGCCGGCAGTGTTCGGCCCGACATGGCTGCCCAGCGGCGACGCTGGCCGGCCCGCCGCGTCGATTGCATAGCTGTAGAAGTCGCGGGCGAAGCGCGTCAGCCCGCCCTCGCTGCGGTCGTAGCGTTCGGCGTGGCGCGGCGTCATGTTGCCCACGAGAAGGTTGCAGGCATCGATGCCCGCCACGCAATGCCCCTGGCCCATCAGCCAGCCGCGCGTCAGGCCACTGAGCGCGTTCGCTACGAGATAGCCGACGTAGGCCGGCACGATGTTCAGCGAGCCACCGGTGTGACCCTCGGGTGTCTCCTTGAAATCCTCGGCCGCCATCTCGCGCCCGTCGGGATGGACCCTGTCGGCATAGGTCATGTGCACGGTCAGCCACATGCCGGCTGCGGCGAGTCGGTCAGCGGCCCACAGCATGCGATAGACGCTCGCCGTGTCGCTGGCCTTCCCGCCGGCGACCAGCACCTGTGCCAGCTCGTGCACGCGCAGTTGCGTCAGGTCGCCGTGAACGATGGGCCCATAGCCGCGCGTCCAACGGGCGAAGTCGGCATCGGCCTCGCGGAACAGCCGCACGCGCTCGGCGACCCAGAGAAGGTTGTGGTTCATCGTGTCAGTCCGGCTGGGAATTGCAGGTCGTCCGACCGACCATGTCAGGCCGGTCGCGCGTACGCGACTCACGCGTCCTTCGGGGTCGTCTCTTCATCGCTTCTGCAAGTTGCGCTGGCTGAAGATCTCGTCCTCAACCGGTTGGTCGAACACCGCGTCCTTGAGCACCACCGTGGTCGAGTTCGCAGGCTTGGCGTCGGGCCGCATGTCCCAACGCGTCGGCAGGGTGCGCCCGCGGACATTCCTCACGCCGGAGAAGGCCAGCACGCGCACGCGTTCGCCGCGCTCGCTGAAGAACTCCTGCTTCAGCGGCATGGTGTCGGCCCGTCGAACCCAGTAAACGATGCGCCCCCAGACCACCGCCGCGTCGGCCTTCGGCACGGCCTCGACCTGGACGACTGCCTCGCCGTCGACCTGCACCGCAGCGATCACCTTGTGCGTGTAGTCGTCGAGGATGCTGCTCTCCTTCACGAGGTCGTCGTTGGTGAAGTCGGAGCCCATCCAGGGCTGCAGCATCATCGACGGCGGGATCTTGACGATGCGCTCGACGTTGGGCAGGTAGTTCCACATCTCCGTGCCGATGCGCAGCGAGCCAATCCCCGCTTCCTTGGCCGGCGACACGATGCGCACGAAAGAGCGCCGCGGCCGGTCCATCCACAGCCGCAGGCCGAGCGTGCGCTGCCAGCGCGGCGTGGCGATGGTCATCTCGTACTCGCCTTGCACCGTCCGGCCCCACAGCAGCTTCTCGACCTTGTCGAGGATCTCGCGACCCTCAGACTGCTGCGCGTGAGCGCATGGCACGGCGAGCGCACCGAGCGGGACCGCAGCCACCGGCAACCGGAGGAAACCGCGGCGCGTGCTCACGAGTCACCATCCGCCTGCACCGCGGCGGCCACGCGTCGCTGACCCGGAACGGTGGCCAACGCCATCAGGCCGTCGAGCATCGTCCGGTCTACCACCTCCTTCTCGAGAAGCAGCGCGGCCAGCGACTCGAGCGTCTCGCGGTTCGTCCGCAGTGTCTGCGTGACGCGCTCGCGCGCCTCGTCGAGCAGCCGGCGAACCTCGCCGTCGATCGCCTCGGCGGTGCGCTCGCTGAAAGTGCGCGGCTCCGGCAGCGTCGGACCGTTCAGGTACAAGGGCGCGGGACGCGCATCATAGGTCGCCAGGCCGAGCAACTCGCTCATCCCGTAGTGCGTCACCATGTGGCGCGCCATGTCGGTGGCGCGCTGCAGGTCGTTCTCGGCACCGGTCGATACGTCCTCGAAGACCAGTTGCTCGGCCACGCGCCCGGCCAGCAGCACGTCCAACCGGTCGAATAGTTCGCTGCGGCGCATCAGGTAGCGGTCCTCGGTCGGCGACTGCTGCGTATAGCCGAGCGCCGCGATGCCGCGCGGGATGATCGACACCTTGGTCACCCGGTCGGCGTTCTTGCGCATCTCGGCGACGAGGGCGTGGCCGGCCTCGTGGTAGGCCACGAACTTGCGCTCAGTCGCGTTCATCACCCGGTTCTTCTTCTCGAGACCGGCGACGATGCGGTCCAGCGCTTCCTCGAAGTCCTGCATGTCCACTGCCTCCTTGTCGCGCTTGGCGGCGCGCAGCGTCGCTTCGTTGACCAGGTTGGCGAGATCAGCCCCCGCGAATCCCGGGGTGCGTGCCGCGAGCACGGCCAAGTCCACGCTGGGCGCGAGCTTGACGTTCTTGATGTGGACTTCGAGGATCTGGCGCCGCCCGATCAGGTCGGGCCGGTCGATCGCCACGTGCCGGTCGAAGCGCCCCGGGCGCAGCAGCGCCGGATCGAGCACCTCCGGCCGGTTCGTCGCGGCGAGGATGATCACGCCGCGATTGGTGTCGAAGCCGTCCATCTCGGCGAGCAACTGGTTCAGGGTCTGCTCGTGCTCCTCGTGGCCGCCGGACAGCCCGACGCCGCGCGCCTTGCCCAGCGCGTCGATCTCGTCGATGAAAACGATGCACGGCGCCTTGGCCGCCGCCTGCTCGAAGAGGTCGCGCACGCGGGCGGCCCCGACGCCGACGAACATCTCGACGAACTCCGAGCCGCTCAACGACAGGAAGGGCACGCCGGCCTCGCCGGCGACCGCCTTGGCCAGCAGCGTCTTGCCCGTGCCGGGAGCGCCGACTATGAGCACCCCTTTGGGGATCTTGCCGCCCAGGCGCCGATAGCGATCCGGGTTCTTCAGGAACTCGACCACCTCCATCAGTTCCTCGCGCGCCTCGTCGATGCCGGCCACGTCCTTGAAGGTGACGCCGGTCTCGGTCTGCATGTAGACCCGCGCCTTGCTCTTGCCAATCTCCAGCATGCCGTGTCCCATGCCGCCGCCCATGCGCTTCATCAAGAACCACCAGATGCCGAAGAAGACCAGCGCGGGCGCGACCCAAGATATGAGTGCGCCGACCCACTTGCTCTCGCGCACGCTGCCATAGCGCACTTTGGCGGCATCGAGTTGGGCCACCAGGGCTGGGTCGTTGAGCAACACGGTCGCGAAACCGTGTTCGCCGCCGGCCCGCTTGAGCGCATCCAGCTTCTCCTTCGGCAGGATCTGCTCCAGCCCGTCGGCGCGCAGCTTGCCGGTCGCGATGCCCTCCGCGATCACGACGTCGTCCAGCTTGCCGGCGATCAGCGCCTGCTTGAACTCGCTGTAGGTGAGCGTCTGCGTGTGCCGCGTGGCGACGAACTCCTGCAACAGGATCATTCCCACGAGGACGGCGAGTACGTACCAGAGAGAGAACGTCTGCTTCTTGTCCATGAACATTCCTCGAGGCAACTCAGGGCGTGAGGCGGAGGCGTCCAGCGCGACGGAATTCCAGGCCCTCCATGACACGGGGGCCCAGCGCCGGCGATTTCTCGCTCGCCCCGCCCGTGAACACAATCGCACCGCAGCCGCCGGGGGTGGCAGGCACCGGATCGAAGACGCCGAACTTGCGCATCGCCGTGCCGGCGTCGACAGAGCAGAGGCGCATGGCGCGGCCTCGTGACGTCAATGGAACACCATGCCCTCGACATGGAAGCCGGCATCGACGTGCACCACTTCACCGGTGATTGCCGACGCGTAGGGACTGGCGAGCAGCAGAGCGACGCGGCCGACCTCGCAACCTTCCACGGTGCGCCGCTGCGGGGACCGGCGCGCGGCCTCATCGAGCAGTTCGTCGAAGTGCCTGATGCCCGATGCGGCCCGGGTCCGGACCGGACCCGCCGAAATGGCATTGACGCGGATGCCGGCCGGACCGAGCTCGTGCGCGAGATAGCGCACAGAGGCCTCGAGCGCTGCTTTCACCGGCCCCATCACGTTGTAGTGCTCGACGACCTTCTCGGCGCCGTAGTAGGTCACCGTAGTGAGACTGCCGCCGTCGCGCATCAGTGGCTCGGCCAGGCGCGCCATGCGGATCAACGAGTGGCATGAAACGAGCATCGCCTCGGCGAATCCCGCGCCAGAACAGTCGGTGAGGCGGCCTTGCAGGTCTTCCTTGCGCGCCGACGCGATCGAGTGGAAGACGAAATCGAGCCTGCCCCAGCGTTCGCGCAGCACCTCGAACACCGCTTCAAGCTGCCCGTCCTGCAGCACGTTGCAAGGCAGCAGTTGCGCCTGCACCTGCTCGGCGAGCGGCGCGACGAACGACCGTGCCTTCTCGTTGTGGTAGGTCATCGCCAGCTCGGCCCCGGCATTGCGGAAGTGCCGCGCCGCCGACCAAGCCAGGCTGTCGGCGTTCGCCACGCCGACCACGAGACCTCTGCGGCCGGAAAGATCAATGGTTTCCAAGAAGAACCTCCTTGTGATCGATATCTGCGCCGGCTGACCAGGGATCAGCGCGGCATTCCGGGACGTGGCATGGCGCATCAGCTGCAGCAGCAGCCGCCGCGGCCCTTGGCGGCCGCACCGGCTCCCGAGCCACAGCCGCCGGCCGGGTGCTGGTGGGGGATCGACGTGCCAGTTGCGGCGCCTGCTTCATAGCCGGCGTCGGTCAGTGCAGCGACAAGCTCCGACACCCGGTGAGCGGCATGCTCGCCGCGGACACGTGCGATGCCGCTGCTGAGATCGACCTCGACATCCTGCACGCCCGATACGCCCTTGAGCGCCTTCGTCACGGATGCTACGCAGGACCCGCAGGTCATGCCGTCAACTCTGAGTTCGGTGGTTTCCATTCGGAACTCCTTCGACTTCAATGTTGGTGGCCACCCTGGCCACCTTGGGGAGGCTGGCGCGCGCCGTCCTTGGGCTCCGGGTCCGACCCGCCGCCGTGCCCACCATGGCCGCCATGCCCGCCGTGGCCGAACAGGTGCATCAGCGGGCAGGCCAGCAGGATCAGAAACGGCAGCAATTGCGCGATGTGCGCGTTGTGGCGGTAGAACATCCAGGCCACAGCCGCAGCCAGACCGATCCACAGCACCCATTGGTTGATGCGGGACCAGTTCGGGCCGGAAGGACGACCGTTGCCGTGTTCATGCGAATGATTCATGGCCTGACTCCTGATGGGCGTGATGCGGCGGTCACTGGTTCTTGTGGAACTTCGCGTGGTCATGCTTGGGCTTGCTCTTGGCCTTCGCGCCCGAAGCCGCTTCGACCGGCGCACACGGCATGGGCTTGGCCGAAGGCGCATTGCGTTCGGCGCCGTGGTCGTGGCGCTTCATGCCGCCGGCGCTGCAGTCCATGGGCATGGACGCGGCGGGGGCTGCAGCCGGGGCGGCCGCGGGACGTTCCTGTGCCACCGCGGCGGCAGAACCGAGCGCAAGGGCAGCAATGGAGGACAGCAGAAAGAGAGGGGTACGCATGGCAAGACTCCTGAGATGGAAGGACACGGAACGGAAACCCAAACGGGGAGTACCGCCGCCCGACCGCGCCGCGGCGGGCGCGATGGCCGACGAAGGACAGGGCGCGGCGCGGATCAGGTCCGCGTGGCGCCCGGGCGTGTCACAGCGCGAGGCGCTGGAACGCTATGCGCGGCGGAGGCCCGCCGGGCAGGTGTGGCGAGTCGACCACGAGCCGGCCGACGGTCGGCTCGGTCCAGCCGAACACCACCCAAGCGGCGGATACCGGAAATGCTAAACCGAGCGCGGCAAAGCCGTCGTCGACAACGTTCAGCTGTGGAGCGCCGATCGTCGACTTCTCGCAGAAGTCCAAGCAGTTGACCTCGCCCGCATCACCGTGCTCGTCGCCATGATGGTGATCCAGCGCGCCGCTCGCCGCACGTGCGTCGGCGTGGTGGTGCGCTGGCTCGCCCAGTGCGCAGGCGTTGGCAACACTCATCGCGAGGCCGAACAGCCACACCAGCAGCACCTGGGCTGCCCATCGGCGAAGACGTCGGCGGTCGCTGAACATGATGAAGCGCTGGCGGGCCAATGCAAACTCGTATGGCTCAGAATAGGCTCGGAAGCGTCAACGCCGTTTGATCGGCGTCAACAACGGCTCCGTAGTCCACTACGGACTCCGGGCTTGGCCAGATGTCGTGTGTCGCCTCTGTAGGAGCGAGGCCTCTTCTGGTTGCGCCGGCGTTGTTGGCCGCACTGACGCTCCGGCTGGGCCTTGACTTGATGGATGGCAACCGTGATGAGCGCATGGTGACAGCTTGACTCTCCAACGGTTGGAACCTCGAAACTGCGAACAACACCAGGAGAGCGCCATGCGACCTTCCGATGACCTCGGTCACGAGACTCACGATCACGCAAGCCACCGGCCTTCCGATGTCGGGTCTCAAGGATCCCGCGAGCACCACGACCACGGCGCGCATTCGCATCACGTGATGCCGGACGGCACGGTCACGGAGGGTTCTCCCCACGACAGTGCCCATCACGCCCATGGCCAGCGCGCGGACGCAGCACCGAAAGCTCGGCCATCCGGCGACCTGAGCCAGGTCGAGTTCACGTGCCCGATGCATCCTCAGGTGCGGCAGATTGGCCCAGGCAACTGCCCCATCTGCGGCATGACGCTGGAGCCGGTTCTGGCCACCGCCGAGACCGGCGAGAGCCCCGAGCTGCGGGACATGACACGGCGGTTCTGGATCGGCGCCGCGCTGACGCTGCCGGTGCTGGCACTCGAAATGGGCGGCCACGTCACGAACTTGAACCACGTGATCGGACAACAGCTGTCGAACTGGCTGCAGCTTGTACTCGGCACCCCCGTCGTGCTGTGGGCCGGCTGGCCGTTCTTCGTGCGCGCGGCCGCCTCGGTCAAGAACCGCAGCCTGAACATGTTCTCGCTGATCGCACTAGGCACGGGAGCGGCGTGGCTGTACAGCATCGTCGGAACCGTCTGGCCAGGCCTCTTCCCAGCCGGACTGCGGATGGAAGACGGCGCCGTCGCGATCTACTTCGAAGCCGCGGCCGTCATCACGGTGCTCGTGCTGCTGGGGCAGGTCCTGGAGCTGCGTGCGCGCGAGAAGACCTCCGGAGCCATCAAGGCGCTGCTCGGCCTCGCACCGAAGACGGCCGTCAAGGTGAATACCGGCGGGTCGGACGAGACTGTCCAGGTCGACGCGATCCAGGTCGGCGATCTGCTGCGCGTGCGCCCCGGCGAGAAGGTGCCGGTCGACGGCGAGCTCACCGATGGCAAAGGCAATGTCGATGAGTCCATGGTCACCGGTGAGCCGATTCCTGTAGCGAAGGCCGTCGGCTCGAAGGTCACCGCAGGCACCTTGAATCAGACCGGCGGCTTCGTGATGCGCGCCGAGAAGGTCGGCGCGGACACGCTGCTCGCGCAGATCGTGCACATGGTCGCTGCGGCGCAGCGCAGCCGCGCGCCGATCCAGCGCATGGCCGACCAGGTCGCCGGCTGGTTCGTGCCAGTCGTGATCCTCGTGGCAGCGCTGACCTTCGTCGCCTGGCTGGTGTGGGGGCCGTCGCCGGCGTTCAGCTACGCGCTGATCACCGCGGTCGCCGTGCTGATCATCGCGTGTCCCTGTGCGCTGGGGCTCGCGACGCCGATGTCCATCATGGTCGGTGTCGGGCGAGGCGCGCAGCACGGCGTGCTGATCCGCGATGCGGAGGCGCTGGAGCGCATGGAGAAGGTCGACACGCTCGTTGTCGACAAGACGGGCACGCTGACGGAGGGCCGGCCGAAGGTCGTCCACATCGAGCTCGCCACCGGCTTCACGCCTGAGCAGGTGCTGCAGAAGCTTGCGAGCGTAGAGCGTGCCAGCGAACACCCGCTCGCTCTGGCCATCGTCAACGACGCACTGGAACGCAAGCTGACCCTCGAGCCCGTGGTGGACTTCGACTCGCCTGTCGGCAAGGGCGTGGTTGGCACGGTCGACGGCCAGCCGGTTGTCTCGGGCAGCGCCAAGTTTCTCGTTGAACACGGCATCGACGTTCACGCATTGGAAGCGGCCGCGGAGGTGCAGCGCGCGAAAGCCGCGACAGTGATCTTTGTCGGACTCGGCGGACGGCTGGCGGGGTTCGTCGCGATCGCTGACCCGATCAAGCCCACGACAAGGCAGGCGCTGCAGGCCCTGAAGGCTGCCGGCCTGCGCATCGTGATGCTGACCGGCGATGGAAAAACGACGGCAGAGGCCGTCGGGCACGAGCTCGGCATCGACGAAGTGGTGGCCGAGGTGTTCCCGGAGGACAAGGCATCCGTCGTGCAGCGGCTGAAGTCCGAGGGCCGTGTCGTCGCGATGGCTGGCGATGGCGTCAATGACGCGCCGGCGCTTGCGGCTGCAGAGGTCGGCATCGCGATGGGAACGGGCACCGACGTCGCGATGGAGAGCTCAGGCATCACGCTGCTCAAGGGCGACCTGATGGGAATTGTGCGAGCGCGCACGTTGTCGCACGCGACCATGCGCAACATCAGGCAGAACCTCTTCCTGTCCTTCGCCTACAACGTCGCCGGCATCCCGTTGGCTGCGGGCGTGCTCTACCCATTGTTCGGTTGGTTGCTCTCGCCAGTGGTGGCTGCTGCCGCGATGGCACTGTCTTCCGTCAGTGTCATCGCGAATTCGCTGCGCCTGCGGACTGTGAAGGTCGACTGAAGCCCGATGAGCATCGGGGCTGGGCCGTGCGTTCGAGCGGGATCGCGATTGCCGACAAAATAGCCGGCAGCCGCTTCGAACCGCGCGCCGCGTCGTCGGGGACTGCAACGGTCGGCGTTTCAACGCTCGGCCACGCCGCATTCCAAATGCCCCTGCGCGCCCTTAGGGACCCTTAGGGAGCCTTAGGGACAGCAGCCACTCCTCTGGACGACCTGGGCCCTGTCTTCGGGAAGCGCCAAGTCTTCCAGGATCGTGCAATCCACTGCGGCACCGCCCGCGCAAGCCGTATCGCAGTTGCAGACAAAAGCGTTCAGGCTGGCTTCAAGGGCCTTCAGCTCCTCGAGCTTGCGCCGGACCTCGCCCAGGTGGATGGCTGCAATGTCGCGAACCTCCACGCATGGGCGATCCGGTTGGTCGACCAGGCCAACGAGTTCGCGCACCTGCTCGATCGAAAACCCGAAGTCGCGGCATCGACGGATGAAAGTGAGCCGCCGTAGCGCCGCATCACCGTAGTGGCGTTGCCCTGCGTCCGTCCGTGCGGCCGGTGGCAACAGGCCGACTTCCTCGTAGTACCGGATAGTCGGCACGGTACAACCGGCGCGCTTGGCCACGGCGCCGATGGAGAGTGTCGATGCGCTCATCCCGCCATCCTAGGTCAGCCGCATGCTCCCCGCGCGCAGCCACAAGACTTCCTCCCTCCGGTCGGCTGCGCCTGGGGCAGGAATTGGTCTAAGAGCCACCGCGCGTCCGATCCAAGACCGCCCGGTGCCTTGATGGTCAGCCGCACTTCATCGCCTGACGGCTCCAGCCAGTACTGGAGGAACGAACAGCAGTCGCGCTCCAGCCCGACGATCTGCTCGAGGTCGGACAGTGCGTCGATGCGATACGTCAGACGCAGAACCGTGCCGTCCAAACGGTGGCTCAGCAGGCTGCGGTCAGTCAGCCCTCGGATCCGGTCCAAGCGCGGTCGCAAGGCATCGCTGCCAAGGGTGCAGGCGATGGGATCGTCAGCTGGGGTTTGCACTGCACCCTCCCGTGCAGCCGACGGCCTGGTGCGTCGGACGAGCGGCGCGCCGGCGCCACCAGTTCAGCCCGCCGCCAACGGCTGCAAGCGCCAACAGCACCAGCGCCAATGGCAGGAACTCGTCAATGCAGGCCAGCAGCGCCGTACCGGCGGCAGCTACCGCAGTCGCACCTGCTGTCAGCGCGGCCGCCCCACCGAACAGTGGCACGGCGCAGCAGGCTGCACACGCCGCGCCGGCGCCCAGTACCGCTTTCCAGGATCTCATCCGATGCTTTCGATGCTTGGGCACGACGCCCACACCATCACGGTAGGACCTCAAGTAACTTGAGGGTCAAGGGGGTGGCTGGAAAATACCCGGGATAGTCGGTACGGCACCACCCGTCCCGCTGGACACGTCGCCGCCAAGGTCTGTGTCCTAGCTGTCGAATAAAGCGTCCAGCCGAACGCATCACGCTTCGACCGGCACAGTGTTGCGATGCTCCCCTGCTGGGGGACTTTTGGGGGACTGGCGCTTGAAAAGCTGTGCACAACAGCGCTGAATCGATTGGAACGGGCGGCCACAAACCCCTTAAGAATCCGGCAACACTGCCATCTCAATAACTCTTTTAGCTCTACAGCGCACTCAGCATGGCAAACCGATGGCCGCTTTAATAACATGCCATGCGTATGTCCACGTCGTACGCATGAGCCGCAACGCTCACTGCCGGCGCAGGATGTCGCGCGCTGCCTCGCGTAGCGTCGCCGCGAGCGCTGGGTCGATGCCGGCTCGGGCCTCAGCCTGCTGCTGCATGGCCCGCCCGGCACGCCGCCGGCCGTAGCCCTCAAGCGCGCCACAACGCAAACGCCACCTGCCGCAACGCTGCACCGGGCCGGCCCAGCCGGGCTCGCGGCGTACTCTGACCCGCTTCGCGCGTCCGGTCGAACGCCTCCCGGTGCAGCGCGATGCCGCGCAGCTCGTGCGCGAGCTCGGGCTGCTCGCTCTCGACGCCGCGCGCCAGCGCGCGCGAGTCCTGCGCCGACCGCACAGCGGTCCCCGCGCTCATGGGTGCACCCTCGCACCTTGCCCTGTCCCGCCCAGTGGGATCGAGCGTCCTCTGAATGGCCGCGCGATGAGCTCCAGCACGACGGAGGCCGCCGCGGCGGCCCAAGGCGCGCCGCGCGGCACGGCCACACGCGGCGGCGGGAGAACGGACATCAACAGCTTCGACATGGCGATTCCTCAGGCTGAGCGAGGCGCCAAGACCCCGATGGGATAGCCTAGGGTTTCTACCAATCTGACGCCAATTGCAGCTCCGAATCACTGCATCACCGGCGCGAATAGCGTGCGATGAACTTCCGCGCCCTGGATCTGAACCTGCTGCGCGTGTTCGACTTCATGATGCGGGAGCGCAACGTCACCCGTGCGGCGGCACGGCTCGCGATGACCCAGCCGGCCGTGAGCAACGCGCTGCGACGCCTGCGCGGGGCCGTGGGCGACGAGCTGTTCGTGCCGGGTCCGAATGGCATGCAGTCGACGGCGCAAGCCCTTGCGCTGGCCAGCGGTGCGCGAGGCCGTCGAATCTTCGACCCGCAGCCCTTCGACCCACACGCTGATGAACGCCTCTTTATACGGGCGAAGGCCGATGCCACCGCGGCTGTCGTGATGCCCAAGCTCATGGCGTTGCTGCAGCAAGAACTGGCGGCGCTGGTCCACCTCGGCGCGCCCCCCTGACGACGCGCGATCCGCGTCCGATCCTCGAGCAGGGCTTGGCCGATGCCGCGCGCGGTTTCTTTCCCGAGGTGGTGGGCGCGCTCGCGGCCGAAGGGTGACGCCGCAGCAACGGTGCCAGACCCTCTGTACAGCTGCGAGTATGTCTGCGTGATGCGGCGCGGCCATGCGCTGGCTCGGCGGCGCCAGCTGACGTTGCACGCGTACTGTGCGGCGCGGCACTTGCGTGTCAGCTTCGCCGGCCGGCCGCGCGGCTACATCGACGAGGCGCTGATGCGCCTGGGTCGACGCCGCCAGGTGGTGCTGACGGTCGAGCAGTTCTCGACTGCGGTGCGCGTGGTGCCACCAACGCGAGCCGGCGCAGCAGTGGCTGCGCCAAGCGCTCGCGCGGGCCGCGACCGCGGTTGCCGCGCCATCCGCCGGTGCCGAGTGATAGCAGCTTTCCGCAGCGGCCATGGCGCAGGCGCCGAGCCGGAAGGCGCCTAGCGTTCGACAAGGCCCCTTCTGCCAGGCAGGACTCGCACGCTCTTCAAGGCCGCTTCCCGCCAGTCGACTCGGGCTAGACTGAGCCTCGCGCGACGCTGGCCGGTTGTCCCAGGTGGTCCCACTGCAGCGCAGGAATCCGTGGGGCAAATCGTGGGGTCCGCCTCTACATGAAGCCGAAAGATCTTGTAGATCAACAGCCTGGAGCCTATCCCGAGCTTCAGGTGCAGAACATCGAATAGACCATCCAGGCGCGCGATGGCATCGGCGTGCCTACGGCAGCTCGATCCCCCGCGCCTTGGCCCAGCGCTCGAGCACCTGGCGCTCGTCCGCGCGGGCCAGCCGGTTGGCAAAGCCCCGAACCTGGACCGCCCGTCGTTGCGGGTCGCGTTCGATCGTCAGCAGCCGCTCGACATGTTCCTTCGTGCAGCGCCTGAGCGACCAGATCGACGCCTGGCCCGCGATGCACTTGCCGGCGTAGGTCGAGACGCAGTGACGCATCGCGCGGCTCTCCATCACCAGGTCCTCGGCCTGCTTCAGCTGGCGGACCACGAAGCGCTCGCCCCGGGCCTTGGCGTCCCGGGCCGATGGCGCCCATTCCCAATCCGCGAGCGCTGATCCGGACCACGTCTGGCTCGCGCCAGGCATGGTGCGAACGGCCCTTCCGGCCGCTCGGCGACGCAGCGCCTCGATGCGCTCGACGGCGGCAATGTCGCGGTGCCATTCGTGCATCCGACGACCGAGCGAAGCCAACGTGCGGCCCTCGACGCTGTAGCCTCGATCGCGCCGACGGCACTCGGCCAGGTAGTCGCACAAGTCGTCGATCGTCTCCACCGGCGCCGGGTTGGCGCAGAAGAATCGCGTCACCTCGCGCCAAAAGGCGATGTCGGCGCGTGGCGTGCGCGCGATCTTCGATCGTGCAATGGTCATCGCCCGGGCCGGATCGTCGACGTACGACCGGGCGATGGCCTGCCAGAACGCTTCGTCGAAGCCCAGGCCTGCGGGCGCATGGAGGAAGGCGTGGACCTCCTTGCGTGTCAGCCAACGGCTGGCGCCTGCCTTGTAGAGCGACCCACCGCAGGCAGCCACGACGTACCAGTGCCTGCGCAGCAGCACCTCGTCCGCACCCAGCCCGACGTCATCGAGCCAGATGCGCTCGAGCATCGCGGGGACCGGGTAGAGCGCAAAGAGATGCCGCGCCGCCGCCAGGCGCAGGCGCGCGGCGTCTCGCGTCTTCATTTGCGGTTGCCACGCGTGCGGGTCGCGTACGGCTGCGCCGGCGAAGCCGCGCGCCGCCTCCTCGATCGCCCGGCCGAAGTCGGGCGTGGACCGCGGGCGGCGCGCCACGCGGCGAAGCGTGGCGTCATAGGTTTCGATTCGTTCGCGCTCGGCGTCTTGCCGGCGCTGGATCAGCGAGCGTGCCATGGTGGCCTCGGGGCTCGGACATGAAGAAAGGCCCGGATCCTTTCGGAGTCCGGGCCTCGGCACGCAGCGCCTGGAGGACTTGCGCCTTACGCGCCACCCTCCCCTGCATGCATGCCCTGCGGCTTCACCGCAGCGGCGCGCGCGAACGCGATCGGACCCGGCATGGGTCGGTGTGTTCTGACGACGTGTTGCGATGGCATGCGAATCCTCGGCAGGGGAAGGGGGTTGAAAGCGATGGCGCCGGACTGTAAAGAGTCTTTACCCTGCTCGTCAACCCCCTGATGGCGGCGCCGATCGATTCCGGGCGATCAGGCGGCGACGACCTCGGCCGTCACGCTGGCCGGTGCCGCGTCATAGTGGTCGAATTGCATCGAGTACTGCGCGCGCCCCGAAGACAGTGCACGCAGGCTGCCGATGTAGCCGAACATCTCCTTCAGCGGCACCCGGGCGTCGATCACCGCGGCGTTGCCGCGCGGCGTCTGGTGGCGGATGACGCCGCGCCGGCGGTGCAGGTCGCCGATGCTGTCGCCCAGGTACTCCACCGGCGTGACGACTTCCACCGCCATCACCGGCTCGAGCAGCTGCGGCCCCGCCTTCGCAAAGGCCTCGCGCGCCGCGGCCGCCGCCGCCAGCTCGAAAGCCAGCGACGACGAGTCGCGCTCGTGGAAGGCGCCATCCACCAGCGTGGCCTGGAAGTCCACGCAGGGGAAGCCGCCGACCACGCCGGACTGCGCCGCTCGCCGGATGCCGTGCTCCACCGCGGGAATGAACTCGCGGGGCACCGCGCCACCGACGATCTCGCTCGCGAAGCGCAGGCCTTCGCCGCGCGCCAGCGGCTCGAAGCGCAGCGTGAGCGCCGCGAACTGCCCCGGACCGCCGCTCTGCTTCTTGTGCACATGCTGCACTTCCACGGCCCGCGTCAGGGTCTCGCGGTAGGCCACCTGCGGCCTGCCGACCTGCACCTGGATGCCATGCCGGGCGCGCAGCTTCTCGATCGAAACCTCGAGCTGCAACTCGCCCATGCCGGACAGGATGGTCTGCCCGGACTCGGCGTCCTGCCGCAAGCGCAGGCTCGGGTCTTCGCGCAGCAGCGACTGCAGGGCCTTGGCCAGGCCCTGCGCGTCGGCCCGTGTGCGCGGCTCGACGGCCACGTCGATCACCGGCTCGGGCACGCTGATCTCCTCCAGATGCAGCGGGTGCGCCCGATCGCACAGCGTGTGGCCGGTCAGCGTGTCCTTCAGGCCGACGATCGCCGCGATGTCGCCCGCGCGCAGTTCGTCACGCTCGACATGGTCGTCGGCGTACACCTCGTACAGGCGGCCCACGCGCTCCAGGCGGCCGGTGCTGGCATTGAGCACCGAGTCGCCGCGCCGCAGCCGTCCACGATAGACGCGCACGAACACCATCGCACCGTGGTCGTCGGCCACCACCTTGAAGGCCAGCGCCGCAAACGGGCCATTCGGGTCCGAAGCGGGCTCGCCTTCGGAACGCCGCACGTCCTCGGGCGCCGGCAGGTAGTCGAGCACCGCATCGAGCAAAGGCTCCACGCCGCGGTTCTTGAAGGCCGAGCCGGCCAGCGCAGGCACGAACGCACCCGCCAGGGTGCCGCGGCGAATGCAGGCACGCAGCAGCGCTTGGTCCACCGGCTCGCCGTTCAGGTAGGACTGCAGCGCGCGCTCGTCCTGCTCGACCACCGCTTCCACCAGGCGTGCACGCAGGCGGCTCGCCTCGGCCATCAGCTCGGCCGGCACGTCGGTCTCCCGGAAGGGCTCGCTGGCATCGTCGCGGTCCCACACCAGGGCACGCAGGCGCAGCAGGTCCACCACGCCACGGAACTCGCCTTCAGCGCCGATCGGCAACTGCAGCGGCACCACGGTCACGCCGAGCCGCTCCTGCATCATCGCGACGACGCGCAGGAAGTCCGCGCCCACGCGGTCGAGCTTGTTGATGAAGGCGATGCGCGGCACGCGGTACTTGTCCGCCAGGCGCCAGTTGGTCTCGGACTGCGGCTCGACGCCGGCAACGCCGTCGAACACCACCACCGCACCGTCGAGCACCCGCAGCGAGCGGTTCACCTCGATGTTGAAGTCGATGTGTCCCGGCGTGTCGATCAGGTTGACCTGCACGCCCTTCCAGTGCACCGTGATCGCGGCGCTGTTGATCGTGATGCCGCGCGCGCGTTCCTGGGGGTCGTAGTCCATCCGCGTCGTGCCGTCGTGCACTTCGCCGATGCGATGGTTCTCCCCCGTGTAGAACAGGATGCGTTCGGTGGTCGTGGTCTTGCCGGCATCGACGTGGGCGATGACGCCGATGTTGCGCAGGCTGGTGTTGTTCGAGTTCATGGCGAATCTTTCTGTGTGAACCTGTAGGCAATGCGCCGCCCTCAGGCCGATTCGCCTGAAGGGCTAGCGTCGAAGATGCAGGGTGCGGCCGGAGCACGGGCGCACGCGAACCACGCTCCGGCGAGCGGGAATCGTGGCAATCAGCTTGTCGTAGGTGCGCATGGTGGGAGCCTGGAAAACACGAAACCCCGGGAGGCTGGCTGCCTGCCGGGGTTTCTTGGGGCCGGAAGGCGGGCGTGCCTTCCGAACGCGATCGAAAGGCGCTGTCAGGTGGCGAGGGTCGCCTGGATCACTTCGAGGATCTTCATGATGTGCGGGATTGTCCGCGAGCGCGCAAATCCCCGCAAGCCCAGGGCCATCTCCGCAGCAGGAACAGGCCCTAGGGAATCTCGGCCGCCTGCAGCACCGGCAGGCGCACTTCAATGGCCTCTCGCCAGGATTCGATCATCTGCCGATAGGCAGGTCCTTCGAAGGCGACGAGCGTTGTTTCGCCGGCCGGGCTCAAGGCCGTCAACGTGTAGCCGACGTCGACCGCGCAGCGCTGCGCGTCGATCGGCACGCAGCGCACGTCGACCGTGCCGGCGCGCAGCGCGGGCGTCACGCGGCTGTAGCGGGCATGGCCTTGCGCGGGCTGCCAGTCGACCAGGCACCAGATGGTGAAGTCGTCGCCGGCGCCGGTGGTGAAGACCATGCCCGCCTCGGTGCGCCCGTCCGCCGGGTGCAGGTGTCGCGGCGACCAGCCGGGCACCCACAAGCGCTCGCCGGCGGGGGTGAAGAAGCGCAGGCCGCGATCGGCCGGCACGGGAAGCTCGATGCGGTGGGTGGCCGCAACATGTCTAGACATGCAGTTCTCCATGAATGAATGCTGAAACACCGATTCATGGGCAAGGCACGGTCGCGGGATTCACGCTCCCTTGCGGTCCGACATCCGATGGCTGGCCTCGGCGCGCAGCTCGAGGCCGTAGATCTCCCTGAGCCGACCGATCATCGCCAGCGTCTCCTTCGAGAAGGCCGGCTTGCCCTCGAAGGCGTGCAGCACGATGCCTTCGAGCAGGTCGCCCAGCGTGATCTCCTTGTACTCCGCAAGCCCCTTCAGCACCTTCAGCAGGCGCTTTTCCAGGCGCACGCCGGTCTGCACGCGCTCGACCGTCAGCTCATCGGACGATGTGGCCGCTCTGGGCATGGTGTTCACCGCCGTCACTTGATACCAAGGTACCAATGTACATGAGTACATCAATCACTGCAAGCAAGCCACGGCCAGCTCGGCCTGCGAGCTGCTAGTCTTGCCGCTTCCTGGAACGTCAGCCGAGGTACCCGATGGGCGACATCTCAGCCACCACTGCCGCCAGTTCGCTGGCGACCGCCATCGACGCCGCCGCCGCATCGATCGAGGCCAAGGTCATCGCCTGGCGGCGTGACCTGCACGCCAACCCCGAACTCGGCAACCGCGAGTTCCGCACCGCCGGCCTGGTGGCCGAGCACCTGCGCGCGCTGGGCTTCGACGAGGTGACCACCGGCGTGGCGCACACCGGCGTCGTCGGCCTGCTCAAAGGCGCCCTGCCCGGCCCGGTGGTGGCCCTGCGCGCCGACATGGACGCCCTGCCGGTGACCGAAGAGGTCGACATCCCGTTCGCCTCGAAGGTCAAGGCGCAGTGGAACGGCGAGACCGTGGGCGTGATGCATGCCTGCGGCCACGATGCACATGTGGCCATCCTGATGGGTGTGGCCGAGGTGCTCGCGGGCTTGCGTGCCGGCCTGAAGGGCACGGTGAAGTTCCTGTTCCAGCCCGCCGAGGAGATGCCGCCCGACGGCGAGGAAGGCGGCGCGAAGCTGATGGTCGAGCAGGGCGCGATGGACAACCCGCGGCCCGCCGCGGTGTTCGGCCTGCATGTCACCTCGCGGCTGCCGGTGGGCACCATCGGCTACCGGCCAGGTCCGGCGATGGCCAGCTCGGACAAGCTGAAGATCACGGTCAACGGCCGCCAGACACACGGTGCAATGCCCTGGTTTGGCGTCGACCCGATCGTCACCGCGGCGCAGGTGGTGCTGGGCCTGCAGACCGTGGTCAGCCGCGAGATGGACCTGACGCGCGAGCCCGCGGTGGTGACCATCGGCGCCATCAAGGGCGGCGTGCGCGAGAACATCATCCCCGATTCGGTCGAGATGCGCGGCACCATCCGCACCTTCGACGAAGGCATGCGCGACGAGGTGCACGAGCGCGTGACCTACCTGGCCCAGGCCATCAGCCGCGGCGCACGCGCCGGCTGCGACGTGTGCATCACCAAGAACTACCCGGTGACAGTGAACGACCCGGCGCTCACCGCGCGCATGGCGCCGACCTTGCACCGCGTGGCCGGGGAACAGCGCGCGGTGCTGGTCCCCAAGGTGATGGGCTCGGAAGACTTCTCTTTCTTCCAGCGCGTGGTGCCGGGGCTGTTCTTCTTCGTCGGCGTGGTGCCGCAGGGCACCGAGGTGATGAAGGCAGCCCCCAATCACTCGCCACGCTTCTACATCGACGAGGCCTGCCTGCTGCTGGGCGTGCGTGCGCTGGCCCATGTGGCCTGCGACTACCTCGAAGCCTGACCCACGACCGCAAGCCCTCGCCACCGCCGCCATCGCAGCGCCAGGGCTGGCGGCCGGACGCTGTGTTGTCCAGCAGACAGACAACCTCGTCCTCGGCCGCCAAGCTCGCGCACCCTTTCCATGAGGAGTGCCACGGTGTCGAGATATACGTTTCTGCTGGACAAGTACGAGATCAAGGACACAAGGTCCCGCCACGAGGACACCAATTACGTGACGGCAGCCTTGAGCGTGAACGGTCAGTTGGTCCGCGAGCCTCGGACCCAGTTCATGGGCAACCAGAACAATGGCATGTTCACCGTCGGCATGAGCTGGCCCGACGTGGAGGTGCCCGAAGGCAGCACGGTGACCCTGCTGTACCAAATCCTGAACAGCGGGCACAAGGACCATACCGCTGTGGAGGCGGCATCGAACATCGTCGCGCAAGAGCAGATGGCCAGTGACACACCCGCAGACTGGAAGTCGCAGTTGGTCAAGGCACTGATCGACCACAGCATCAAGCTGGTCTTCGCCGATTGCGATGGCCCGATCGGACCTCCCGCGGGGCGCAAGATTGTCTGGACCAGCCAGGACCTGAAGAGCGTGATCCCGGGGACGCCGTTCCACGAAACGCAGAACGAGCCGGGCAACGACTCGCCGTCGGGCTGCGGCGCGAATTCCCACTACATCGTCCATCACACGGTGACCGCAGCCTAGCGAGGTGCGCGTGGCGTGCGGGATCAAGGCGCCGGGCGCGGGACCGACGCGGTGCGATGGCTTGCGCCAGGCCGGCCGGTCTCGTCGTCGCTGAAAGAGTGTCGCAGCCGGTCATTCCCGCTGCCTCGGGGGACCGGGCCACAATCGCCCGATGACCGAACACGCCGCCGACTCGCGCTACGCCTGGACCCGCCTGATGGCCACGCTGGCGCTGATGACGATCGGCAGCTCGGCGATGTACGTCGTCTCGGTGGTGCTGCCCACGGTGCAGGCCGAGTTCGGTGCCGCGCGTGCCGATGCCTCGCTGCCCTACACGCTGATGATGGTGGGCTTCGGCCTCGGCGGTGTGATGATGGGTCGGCTGGCCGACCGCTTCGGCGTGATGACCGTCGTGCTCCTCGGTGCTGCCGGCCTGGGCTTCGGCTTCATGGCCGCGGCGTACAGCAGCAGCCTGTGGCTGTTCGCGCTGGCGCATGGCGTGCTGCTCGGTGCGTTCGGCAGTTCGGCCACCTTCGCGCCACTGGTGGCCGATACCTCGCTGTGGTTCGTGCGCCGGCGCGGCATCGCGGTGGCCATCTGCGCCAGCGGCAACTACCTGGCCGGGGCCCTGTGGCCGCCGATCGTGCAGCGCCTGGTCGAGGCCTACGGCTGGCGCCCCACCTACCTCGGACTGGGCCTGCTGTGCATGGTGTCGATGCCCTTGCTGGCGCTGCGCCTGCGTGCGCGGCCGCCGGCGCTGCTGACCGCCGGCGCCGGGGCGCGCGTCGGCGGGCCGCCGCCGATGCAGCCTTCGAGCCGGCCGTTCGGCCTCAGCTTGGGGCAGGCCCAGGCGCTGCTGTGCGTGGCCGGCGTGGCCTGCTGCGTGGCGATGGCGATGCCGCAGGTGCACATCGTGGCCTACTGCGGCGACCTGGGCTACGGCGTGGCGCGCGGCGCCGAGATGCTGTCGCTGATGCTCGCCTGCGGCATCGTCAGCCGGCTCGTCTCGGGGCTGATCTGCGACCGCATCGGCGGGCTGCGCACGTTGCTGCTCGGCTCGGTGCTGCAGGGCCTCGCGCTGCTGCTGTTCCTGCCGTTCGACGGCCTCGTTTCGCTGTACGTGATCTCGGCGCTGTTCGGCCTGTTCCAGG
>CAZXLI010000008.1:0-3547 GCA_964641795.1 uncultured Bordetella sp.
TGCGCCTCCCCGCCCGACAGCGTGTCGGCGCCGCGGTCGAGGCTGAGGTAGGCCAGGCCCACGTCGTTGAGGAACTTCAGCCGCGAGCGGATCTCGCGCACCACCTTGTCGGCGATCTCGGCCTTGGCGCCCTTGAGCTTCAGCTGCTCGAAGTAGGCCTGCGTGTCGGCCAGCGTGGCGTGCTCGACCTCGTAGATGGCGCGGCGCGGGGTGCTGCTGTCCGCCCCCAGCAGGAAGACGTGGCGCGCCTCGCGCCGCAAGCGCGTGCCGCCGCATTCGGCGCAGGGCTTGGCCGCCTGATAACGCGCAAGATCCTCGCGCACCGCGACCGAATCGGTCTCGCGGTAGCGGCGCTCGAAGTTCGGGATGATGCCCTCGAAGGCATGCCAGCGCTTGACGACGCGCGGCTTGCCCTTGGCCGTCTCGGCGGTGTAGAGGAACTCGATCTCCTCGGCGCCCGAGCCGTAGAGCAGCGCCTTCTGCGCCTTCTTCGGCAGTTCCTCGAACGGCGTGTCGATGTCGAAGCCATAGTGCCGCGCCACCGATTCGAGCATCGAGAAGGTGTAGGCATTGCGCCGGTCCCAGCCCTTCACCGCGCCGCCGGCCAGGCTCAACGAGGGGAAGGCGACCACGCGCTCGGGGTCGAACACGGTCTGCTGGCCCAGGCCGTCGCAGGCCGGGCAGGCGCCCATCGGCGCGTTGAACGAGAACAGCCGCGGCTCCAGTTCGGGCAGCGCGTAGCTGCACACCGGGCAGGCGAACTTGCTGCTGAACAGATGTTCCTTGCCGTGCTGGCCCCCAGGACGCTGCGCGTCCGCCCCCCGAGGGGGTCCCCCGTCTTGGGGCGGCCCGGCGACGGGGGCGTCCATTTCCAGGGCGATGGCACGCCCCTCGGCGGCGCGCAGCGCGGCCTCGAAGCTTTCGGCCAGGCGCTGCTTGACGTCGGGCCGCGGCTTCAGCCGGTCGATCACGACATCGATGTCGTGCTTCTCGGCCTTCTTCAGCTTCGGCAGGTCGGGCACCTCGACGATCTGGCCATCGACGCGGAAGCGCACATAGCCGCGTGCCTGCATGTCGGTGAACAGCTCGGTGAACTCGCCCTTGCGGTCGCGCGCCACCGGCGCCAGGATCATCAGCCGCGTGTCCTCGGGCAGCGCCAGCACGGTGTCGACCATCTGGCCCACGCTCTGCGCTTCCAGCGGCAGGTCGTGGTCGGGGCAGAACGGCGTGCCGGCGCGCGCGTACAGCAGGCGCAGGTAGTCGTGCACCTCGGTGATCGTGCCCACCGTGGAGCGCGGGTTGTGCGAGCTGGCCTTCTGCTCGATGCTGATCGCCGGCGACAGCCCTTCGATCAGGTCGACATCGGGCTTGTCCATCAGCTGCAGGAACTGCCGCGCATAGGCCGACAGGCTCTCCACGTAGCGGCGCTGCCCTTCGGCGTACAGCGTGTCGAACGCCAAGCTCGACTTGCCCGAGCCCGACAACCCGGTGATCACCACCAGCGCGTGCTTCGGGATGTCGAGGTCGATGTTCTTCAGGTTGTGCGTGCGCGCGCCGCGGATGTGCAAATGGGTGTTGTGAAGACCGGTGTTGTGAAGAGCGGCGCGGTGCAGGCCGGTGTCGTGCGGCTGGGGGGGCGGCGCGGGCGCGGCGGCCGGGGCGGGAGGGGTCGAGCGAGGCATCGGCAGGCGGGGGCAGGGCAACCGGCCATGATAGCGGCGCGGCCTGTGCTGCGCAGGGGGTGGGGGACGGCGCGGAACGCAGGCTGCTGTCAGCGCACCTGCAGCAGCATGTCCTGTGTCAGGTTCCAGGCGCGCACGCGGCCGCTGGCCAGGTCGACGACCGCCAGCGATTCGGTCCAGCGCGACTGGCCCGGCGCGCCGATGTCGCTGCCACCCAGCAGCACCAGACGATCGGGCCATTGCCAGCGGTTCTGCAGTTCGGCGAACGGCAAGGTGGCCTGCCATTGCACGCGGGCCGACTGCGGCTCGTCATGCAGCAGCCGCGCCAGCTGCAGCCGGCCCGCCGCATCGGTGCGGGTACGGTGCAACACGAACAGCGTGTGCGGATCGGGCAGCAGCGGCTGGCGCTGACCGGCGCTGCGGAGGAAACCGCCTTGCAGGAATTCGGGCGAGCCGGGCAGGCGCGTGGGCTCGACCAGCCGGTCGTGCGCGCCCTCGCTGAAGGCGCGCGTGCGGCCGATGCGCGCGCTGTAGAAGCTGCGACGTGCGCTCGCATCGTCGCGCCAGGCGCGCCACGGGTCGGCCAGCTGCGAGCCGAACTCGTCACGGCCGGCCTCGGTCGCTTCGGCGGCGGTGTACAACCCGAGCCAGCCGCTGGCGGTGCGCGCCGCGGGGACCAGGAATTCGGGCGTGCGGTAGGCGCCGTTCCAGCCCGAGGCCTTGAACTGCAGCTGGCGCAGCGCCTCGTCGCTGGCCGGCTGCCAGGCTTGCGCGTCATAACCGGGCAGCGCAACGCGATAACGCCGCGCATCAGCGGCCACGATCACCAGGCCGCCATCGAAGAGATGGTGGTCGAGCTCGCCGACCAGCTGCGAGGCCAGGCCCGGATTCTTCGCCGCGATGTCCAGCCCGGTGCCGCGCACCGCGCCGTCGGCCGCGGCCACCAGCACCGGCTGGTCGGCGACGAACAGCCACACCGCATCGCCCTGCTGGCCGAGGATGCGGCCGCGCGCGCCATGGCCGCCTTCCTGCTCGCCGATCGAGCGCAGCCGGCGCGCCCAGCGCCTGGCACCGGTCCGGCTGTCGTAGCTGCGCAGCTCGAGGTGGTAGCGCGTGCGGTAGCGCTGGCCGCCGAAACTGTGGCGTTCCTGCAGCTGCACCATGAGCCACACGCTGGCCTCGCCATCGGGCTGCTGCACCAGGGCCGGCGGACCTTCGCGCCGCGCGTCGCCGATCTCGCCAGGGCGCGACGACAGCCAGGCCACGCCGGCCGCAGCGGCCAGCACGGCCACCAGCAGCAGCCCCAGGGCCAGGACGCTGCGCCGGGCGCTCATCGCCGGCCCGTGCGATCAGCCATCCGATCAACCATCCGATCAGCCATCCGAACGGCCATCAGAACAATTGACGCAGCCGCTGCAGCAGCGCGCCATCGAGCGGCGCGAACCAGTGGCTGCCATCGGGTTCGACCCAGTGCACGCCCTCGGCGTCGAAACGCAGCCCGGCGCTGCCGCCGGCCACCGGCCAGCGGCGCTGCAGATCGGCCAGGGCGGGTGCCGGCGCGGCCAGGCGCTGCCAGCGGTCGCCGACGGCCGCGTCCAATCGACGCAAGGCCTGGCGCTCGGACTCGGGCAGTGCGGTGCTCGCCACCAGGTCACCGAAGGCGGCGGGCCGTGCCGGCTCGGCCCGCTTGGCCAGCGGCCGCGCGCCAGCGGCCGGCTTGGCGGCATCGGCCAGCGCGCCCGGCGCGTGCGCCTCGCGCTGTGTTGCCGGGGCCTGCGTTGCCGGGGCCTGCGGCGACTGCGGCGGCGGCGCGATCGCGATCGGTGCCGGCGCTGGGGGCGGTGGCAGCGGCATCGCGGCTGGTG
>CAZXLI010000008.1:3647-60623 GCA_964641795.1 uncultured Bordetella sp.
CAGGTGCAGGTGCAGGTGCAGGTGCAGGTGCAGGTGCAGGTGCAGGTGCAGGTGCAGGTGCGGGTGCCGGGGCAGCTCGCGCAGCCGGGGCAGCTGGCGCAACGGGCGCCGCTGGGGCAACTGGCGCAGCGGGGGCGGGCGCTCGGGCGGGCGCTGGTGCCGGTGCGGCGGCGGGTGCTGGCGCGGGAATGGGCATGGGCGCGGCCGCGGGGGCGGGTCCCGCTGCCGCTGGCGCGGCCGGGAACGGTGTCGGCCGGACGGTGGACTCGGCGACCCTGCTGCCGGGTTCGTCGCGCGCGGCGCTGTTGTCGGCGCGCTGGCGGGGCAGCGCCTCCGCCGCGGCCTTCCTGCTGTCCGCCGCGTCGGCGCGCTCGGCAGACTCCAGCTTGCCCACCACGACGGGCGGGACAGGCGGTGCCTGTGCTGCAGGTGCGGCACTGCCGATGGCCTGCTGCCGCACCTCGGCCCGGCGTTGTGCCAAGGCCAGGCGGTCGGCATCACGCGGCGGCGCTGCGCCCGCCGCCGTACGTTCGGCCGCACTGTCGGCCGCACTGTCGGCCGCACGGGTCTTGGCTGCCGGTGCCGGCGCCGGGGCCGGCGGGGGCAGGCGCAGCGGTGCGCGCGCCGGGGCGGCCGCGTCACGGGCGGTTTCGGGCGCAGGTTCGGCGATGGGGGCTGGGGTCGGTGCCGCCGCAGGCTTGGCCATGTCCGGCGCTGGCGCCGGTGCCTCGGCCACCACCGCCGGTGGCACCGGCTCGTTGACCCAGATCGCCACCGTGAGCCCGGCTACCACCACCGCGGCCATGCCGCCGGCCCACACCGGCCGCGGCTGGCCCAGCTGCTGCCAGGCCTGGCGCCACCCGCGGGCCATGCGCTGCAGCCACGTCGCCGGCACGGCCGGTGCAGTTGCCTGCACCGCCGCGCGGGCGGCTGCGCTGATGGCGGCGCTCAGCGCCGGCGGTGGTGCCAGGTCGTGATCGGGCGCATGGCGCAGCGCGGCGCGCAGGCGCGGGTCCTGCGGCGGGTTGTCCGATGGGCCGCGGGGCGGCACGGGGCGCGGCGGGTGCTCGCTGCTCATGCCATCGTCCTCATCCACGGCCGGCCAGCGCATCGGCGCCGAGGTAGGCGCCCATGCAGGTGCGCAGCTTGCTCATCGCGTAGCGCAGCCGGCTCTTGGCGGTCTCGAAGCCGAGCTCGAGCGCTTTCGCGATGTCGTCGAGCGTGCAGTCGTCGTCGTGGTGCATCAGGAACACCACGCGCTGCGCGGGCGGCAGTTCATCCAGGCAGCCGAGCAGGCGTTCGCCGGCACGGCGCCAGAAGAGGCGGTCTTCGTGCGTCGCGCCGCCCGGTGCCGGCCAGTCGAGCCAGGGCTCGCCCTCGGGCGCGAAGAAGCGCTCGTCGTCCATGTCCTCCGGCGCCTGCAGCTCGCGGCCACTGCGGCGCAGCAGGTCGATCGCGCGGTTCTGCGCCAGCGTGAACAGCCAGGTGCGGAAGCTCGCGCCCTGCGGCTCGAAGCGCTCGCGCGCATGCACCACGCGCAGCCAGGTGTCCTGGAACACCTCGTCGGTCTGCGCCTGCAGCGCCGGACCCAGCACGCGCCGCACGAAGCGGTACAGCGCCGCCTGGTGGCGCGCATACAGGCGGTCGAAGGCCGCGGCGTCACCGCGCGCGAACGCGGCCATCAGCCGCGCGTCTTCCTGCGCGCTGGCGGCGCCGTCGTCGCTGGGGGCAGGGGCCGGCCGCGGGCTCATGATGGCCAGCCAGTCTGCCATGGGCCAGAACAGGTGCATCTGGCTTGTACGGCCCAGCGTCCGCAACGGGGTTGGCTGAAAACAACCGTCACAAGAGGGATGCCCTGTGCGCCGCCCGCGGCGTAGCATGGCCGGCATGAAGATCGTGCGCCGACTTCCGCTGGCCCAGGCCGCCCTGACGGTGCTGCTGGCCGGGTGTGGCGGCGGCCTCTACATCGGCATCGGTGACGACAACGGCTTCGACGATCCGCCCCAGGTCAGCCTGGTGGCCAGCGCCGAGAGCGCGGCCATCGGCCAGCCCTTGCGCCTGGCCGCCGCGGCCAGCGACGACTTCGGCGTGCAGCGCGTGCAGTTCTTCCGGCTCGAACGCGACGGCTCGGCCACCTCCCTGGGCAACGACAGCACCGACCCCTACGAGTGGGACACGACGATGCCCGACACCGGCGCGGCCGAGGTGCGCTTCTTCGCACGGGCCTTCGACACCATCGGCCAGCGCAGCGACAGCCGCAGCGTGGCCGTGGCCGTGCGGCGCTGAGCCCGCGCGCGCTGCCTCAAGCCGCCAGCGCCGCGGCCCGCTGGCCCAGCACGCCGCGCTGGCGCACGATGAACTCGCGCAGCCGCTGCGGGTAGTCGCTGCGCACCGCGTCGCGCACTGCCGGTCGCGACGCCAGCGCCTCGCGCCAGGCTCCCAGTCGCGGCAGGCCGTCGAACACGCCGGTGTCGACGATGCCATCGATCACCTCGAAGTAGCGCCACACCGGGCCGAAGGCCGCATCGACGATGCTGAAGGCCGCACCGGCAAACCATGGGCCCGGACCGCGCGCGCCGAGCTCGGACTCGAGCTGCTCGGCGCGCTGGCGCAGCGCGCGGCGGGCGGTGTCGAAGGCCGCATCGTCGCGCGCGGTGTAGAGCTGCCAGATCGTGTTCAGCGTCGCCGAGGCCACCTCGACCCACGCACGGTGCCGCGCGCGGGCCAGCGGTGCCGCCGGGTGCAGCGCCGGGGCGCGGGTCTCGTCGAGGTAGTCGCAGATCACCGCCGATTCGAACAGCGCGGTGACGCCGGCCCCGTCGCGCAGCAGCAGCATCGGCGTCTTGCCCAGCGGCGACAGCGCGGTGAACCAGGCCGGCTTGTCGGCCAGGTCGATGTCCACGCGCTGGAAGGCCACGCCCTTCTCGGCCAGCACGATGCTGGCGCGCTGTACGTAGGGGCACAGCGCGTGGCTCACCAGCACCGGCTCGTCGCCGACCTGAAACGGCAACTCGATGGCGGCGGCGGGCAGCGGCTTCATGCGCGGACTCCGGCCAGGCGGGCGTCGTTCAAACCGGTGGCGGCAACGGCCTGGGCCCGCGCGGCCAGCAGCGCGAAGCGGCCATCGCCGAGCAGCGCATGCACGATCGACATCGCGGCCAGGAACACCGGGTACTCCCAGCCGCCGTTCGGCGCGCTGAAGACCCAGCCGTTGGGCCAGTGCACCAGCGTGGCGCCGGCCAGGATCGGCAGCAGGGCCAGCGACGCCCAGCGGCCGCCAGCGCCCAGCGCGATCAGCAGGCCGCCGCTCACTTCGGCCAATAGCACCGGCCAGGCGATCCAGGTCGGCAGGTGCTGCTGGGCCAGGAAGCCCTGGAAGCCGGCCATCGTGAAGACGCCGTATTTCAACCAGGCATGCGAGAACCACATCGTGGCCAGGCTGGCGCGCAGCAGCAGCCGGGCGGCGTCGGGGGCGGATTGGAAGCGGGACATGGGACAACTCCTTCAAGAAGGGTGGAACAGTGGTCCGGATGGTGAATTGCGCCAGCGCCGATGAAAATAGGCGCCCATGAACACATTCATTGCACCGGCGCCTATGCCGGACATGGCCCGCCCGCGGCTCGACCCACGCGACCTGGCGCTGGTGCTGGCCCTGGTGCGCGGCGGCACGCTGGGCGAGGCCGCGCGCCTGCTGGCGCAGGACGGCTCGACCGTGTTCCGCGCGCTGCAGCGGCTGGAGAAGCGCCTGGGCCTGGCGCTGTTCGAACGCCAGCGCCAGGGCCTGCAGCCCGGCGAGCTGGCGCTGGCGCTGGCGCAAAGGGCCGAGGCCATCGAGGGCGAGCTCGACCGCGCCGACGAGCTGCTGCAGGCCGGCGACCGCCGCCTGCACGGCACGCTGCGCGTGACCACCACCGACACGCTGCTGGTCGGCCTGCTGCTGCCGCTGGTGAGCGACTTCCGCGCGGCCTTTCCGCAGCTGACGCTGGAGCTGCTGGCCGGCAACCAGCTCGCGTCACTGAGCCGGCGCGATGCGGACATCGCGATCCGCGCGACGACACGTCCGCCCGAGCACTTGGTCGGCGCACGGCTGGGCGTGATCCGCTCGGCGCTGTGGGCGCACCGCCACTGGCTGCCGCCACCGCCGGCCGAGCCCGATCCGGCCACGCTGCCCTGGGTCTCGCCCGATGCCGACGATTCGCTCGCCGACCACCTGTCGATCCGCTGGCGGCGGCGGGTCTACCCGCAGGTGCAGCCGGTCCTGCGCTGCAACAGCATCCTGTCGGTGGCCCAGGCGGTGCGCTGCGGCGCGGCGATCGGCGTGGCGCCGCGCTTCCTGCTGCAGGACCAGGCCGAGGTCGTCGCGCTCACCGGCGACGAGCCGGCGCTGGACACCGAGCTGTGGCTGCTGACGCACCCCGACGTGCGCCACCTGCGGCGCGTGAAGGTGTTCTTCGACTTCGTGCGGGAGCGGCTGGTGCTGCCGTGAGCTCAGCCCTGCGCCAGCACGCGCAGGATCTCGCGCCCGTACGCATCGAGCTTCTTCGCCCCGACCCCGCTGATGCCCGCCAGCGCATCCAGCGAATCGGGGCACGAGCGCGCCATCTCGGCCAGCGTGGCGTCGTGGAACACCACGTAGGCCGGCAGGTTGTGCTCCTTGGCCACCTCGGCGCGCCAGGCCTTCAAGGCGGCGAAGCGCGCCAGGCCGCTATCGTCCAAAGGAAGCGGCGGCGCCTTGCCCTTGGTCGATGACGCATTGCCCGAACGCGATGCGCGCCCGCGCTTGGGCGGCGGGTCGGCGGCCACGCGCAGCATCACCGGCACCTCGCCCTTGAGCACCGCGCGCGCCGATTCGCACAGCTCCAGCGTGTTGTACTCGCCCTCGGCACGCAGGTGGCCCAGCGCGATCAGCTGGCGCAGCACGCCGCGCCATTGCTGCTCGCTCAGCTCGGCGCCGACGCCGAAGGTGGACAGCTGGTCATGGTGGTGCTGCGCGACCTTGTCGGTGCGCTTGCCGCGCAGCACGTCGATCAGGTGGCCCGAGCCGAAGCTGATGCCGCCATGCTGGCGGAAGCGGTAGACGCACGACAGCGCCTTGCGCGCCGCGTCCGTCGCGTCCCAAGTCTGCGGCGGCGACAGGCAGTTGTCGCAATTGCCGCAGGGTGTGGACGCTTCGCCGAAGTACGCCAGCAGCCGCACGCGCCGGCAATCGTGCGCCTCGGCCAGCGCCAGCAGCGCATCGAGCTTGGCGCGCTGCAGGCGCTTGAACTCGTCGCCGGCCGGGCTCTCGTCGATCATGCGGCGCTGGTTCACCACGTCGACCAGGCCGTAGGTCATCCAGGCATCGGCGGCCTGGCCATCGCGCCCGGCGCGGCCGGTCTCCTGGTAATAGCCTTCGATGTTCTTGGGCAGGTCGAGGTGGGCCACGAAGCGCACGTCGGGCTTGTCGATGCCCATGCCGAAGGCGATGGTGGCCACCATCACCAGGCCTTCCTCGCGCAGGAAGCGGTCCTGGTGGCGCCGGCGCACGTCGGCATCGAGCCCGGCGTGGTACGGCAGCGCGGCGATGCCCTCCTCCACCAGCCAGGCCGCCGTCTCTTCGACCTTCTTGCGGCTCTGGCAGTAGACGATGCCGGCATCGCCCTCGTGCTCGTCGCGCAGGAAGCGCAGCAGCTGGCGCCGGGGCTCGTCCTTCTCGACGATCAGGTAGCGGATGTTCGGCCGGTCGAAGCTGGAGATGAACTCGCGCGCCTCGTGCAGCGCCAGGCGCTCGACGATGTCGGCCCGCGTGTGCGCATCGGCCGTGGCGGTGAGCGCGATGCGCGGCACATCGGGAAAGCGCTCGTGCAGCTGCGACAGGCCGAGGTATTCCTCGCGGAAGTCATGGCCCCACTGGCTGACGCAGTGCGCCTCGTCGATCGCCAGCAGGCTGAACAGGCCGCGCTCGTGCAGCGATTCGAGCATCGCCAGGAAGCGCGGCGTCAGGATGCGCTCGGGCGCGGCATACAGGATCGGCAGGCTGCCGCAGAGCAGCTCGCGCTCGATGCGGCGCGCGTCCTCGCCGTCGAGCGTCGAATTGAGGAAGGCCGCATGCACGCCGGCTTCCTCGAGCGCGCCGACCTGGTCGTGCATCAGCGCGATCAGCGGGCTCACCACCAGCGTCACGCCATGGCCGGCGCGGTGCCGCGCAATGGCCGGGATCTGGTAGCACAGGCTCTTGCCGCCGCCGGTGGGCATCAGCACCAGCGCGTCGCCGCCGGCCGTCACGCGGTCGATGATCGCGGCCTGCTGGCCGCGGAAGGCGGCATAGCCGAACACATGCTGCAGGATGGACAGCGGCGCGGCGCTGTCGGCGGCGGGCGCGGGGGCAGGGCGGGTGGCGAGCATGAAGCCGCGATGGTACCGGGCCGGCCTGGGCCAACGCCTGTCCGGACGTTTGAGCGGCAGAAGCCCGGCTGCTCGTCGCATCGGACCGATGAAGTGCCCGCTACACTGCGCCGCAACCTTCTGCCCCCCCAAGCCTTCAGCCCATGGCCGGTGGTGACCCTTCCGCAGACGCTGTGCCCGACGAGCCCCTGCTCGTGAACGTGCTCGCCGGCATCCTGGCGGGCTCGCGGCTGGGGGTGCTGCTGCTGTCGCCCGGCGGCACGCTGTGCTGGCACAACGCCATGGCGGCCCGCCTGCTCGAGGGCCAGGCGGCGGCCAGCCTGCGCGGGCGCCCGCTGGCCAGCTTCTTCGACGAATCCGCGCTCGACCAGCCCGGCTTCACGCAACTGCTGCAATGCCTGGCCATCGGCGCCGGGCTGGCGCATGGCGTCGAGCTGCCATTGAAGCTGCCGCAGCGCCGCTGGCTGCGGCTGGACCTGCAGTCGATACCGGCCACCGACCGCGCCGGCACCGGGCTGGGCGGTGCGATCTCGCTGGTCGACGTGACCGAGCAACGCCGCGAACGCCGTGCCGCCGACCGCGAAGGCCAGCTGCTGCGCGAAGCCGCGCGCCTGGCCGGCGTGGGTGCCTGGTCGTATGCCCCCGACGAGCTGCTGGTGCGCTTCAGCGACGAGACCTTTGCGATCCACGACCTGCCGCCGGGCACCGCACCGCAACCGCTGCAGGCGCTGGCCTACTACGACGAAGCCTCGCGCGAACGGCTGCGCGCGGCGATCGTCGAGACCCTGGCGCACGGCACGCCCTTCGACCTGTCGCTGGGCCTGGTCAGCGCCAGCGGCCAGCACAAGCGCGTGCGGACCACCGGCAGTGCCGAGCGCGACGACGAAGGCCGCGTGGTGCGCGTGGTCGGGCTGTTCCAGGACATCACCGAACGCGAGGCGCATGCCCAGGCGCTGCGCGCCCAGGCCGAGGCCGAGCGCGCCAGCCGCGCGAAGAGCGAGTTCCTCTCGCGCGTCAGCCATGAGCTGCGCACGCCGCTGAACGGCGTGCTCGGCTTCGCGCAGCTGCTGCAGCACCGCGCCGGCGAGCTGCCTGGCTGGACCACCGAGCCGTTGCGCCTGATCCGCCAGGCCGGCGACCACCTGCTCACCCTCATCGACGACATGCTCGACCTGGGCTCGATCGAATCGGGCACGCCGCGCCTGCAGCTCGGCCCGGTGGCGCTCGACGCGGTGGTGCTCGAGGCGCTGCGCCTGGTGGCGCCACAGGCGTTGGCCGGCGGCGTGGCGCTGCGGCCCTGGGGGCCGAGTGGCGCCTGGGTGCAGGCCGATGCGACGCGGCTGCGCCAGGTGCTGCTGAACCTGCTGAGCAATGCCATCAAGTACAACCGCGTCGGCGGCGAGGTGCGGCTCTTGCTCGACGAAGACCACGCGACGCTCGGCACGGCGGCCTGGACACTGCGGGTGGTCGACAGCGGACCGGGCATCAGCCCCGAGCGCCGGCGCGAGCTGTTCCAGCCCTTCAACCGCCTCGGCGCCGAAAGCAGCCCGGTGCCCGGCAGCGGCCTGGGCCTGACGATCGCGCGCCACCTGACGCAGGCGATGGGCGGCGCGCTCGACCTGGCGCCACCCGGCGGCCACGGCACCGAGCTGCGCGTCACGCTGCGCCGCTGCAATCCGGCGTTAGCGGAGCAGGCCGGACGGGACGTCGCCGCGGTGCTCTCGGCCGCTGCCGCGCCGGGCGCGTGCCGCGTGCTGTACGTCGAAGACCACCCGGTCAACGCGATGCTGGTCAGCGAGGCCCTGGCGGTGCAGCAGCCGCGCCACCTGCTGCGGGTGGCCGAGACCGGCGAGGAAGGCCTGGCGATGATGGCCGACGAGCGGCCGGACATCGTGCTGCTGGACCTGAACCTGCCCGGTGCCGACGGCTACGAGGTGCTGGCCCGTCTGCGCGCCGAGCCGGCCTGGGCCGGCATGCCCTGCGTGGCGGTATCGGCCGATGCGATGCCCGAAGAACTGGCGCGCGCCCGCGCCGCGGGCTTCGACGACTTCTGGACCAAGCCCTTGACCATGCACGGCCTGGCCGATCGGATTTCGAAACTGGTCGCCCCGGCCGGCGGGCGGCCGCCCCCGAGGGGCTGACCCAACCCGACCGGGCAACCCGGATCGGGTTGGGCGGCTCCGATCACGAGCCCGCTCCCCTGGCCGCCATGCGGCCTGTCCCCTCCGGGGAGGACTGCCGCTCAACTTGGCGGCAGCGTGTCGGCAAAGCTCGGCCGCGTGGCCAGCTTCTCGGCCAGCTTGGCCAGGTTCGGGTGATCGGCACGCCAGGCGATCTGCGGGAAGCGGAAATCGAGATAGCCGAGCGCGACCCCCACCGCCACATCGGCCAGCGTGAAGTGGTTGCCGTTGCACCAGGGCTTGTCGCCCAGGCCCAGGCTCATCGCCTTCAAGGCCGCGGTGACCCGGCTCATCTGCCGGTCGATCCAGGCCTGGCTGCGCGCCTCGCCGCGCGGCGCCCAGGTTTCTTCCAGTCGCGCCAGGATGGCTGCGTCGCACACGCCATCGCCCAGTGCTTCCCAGGTGCGCACCTCGACCCGCTCGCGCCCCGAGGGCGGGATCAGCTTGCCCACCGGCGACAGCGTGTCGACATACTCGACGATCACGCGCGAATCGAACACCGCCTCGCCGCCTTCCATCACCAGGCAGGGCACCTTGCCCAGCGGGTTCGACGCGATGATGGTGTCCTTGGCCCACACGTCCTCGAGCACCAGCTGGTAGTCGAGCTTCTTTTCCGCCATCACGACCCGTACCTTGCGCACGTACGGGCTGGTCAGCGATCCGATCAGTTTCATGGGCTTGTGAGGGTCAGAGGGCTCAGGCCCTGTGCGAACGATTCTAGCCAAGCCCCCTGTGGCGACAGGGCCCCACGATCGAAGGAGGCCGGCCTGTCGCGGCCAGCCCACGGCCGTGAAGATCGTCACCCACAAGCCGCCTCGCCACGGCCAGAATGCGCGGTGCAGCGAGGCACCGCCGCGGTGCATGGGCGCTAGCTTCAGCGCGCCAGGGTCCAGTCCACCGCCGCAGGCCGGCCCGGCAGCTGCAGCTGCGCGGTGGCCGGCGCACTGCGCGCGATCACCTCGCCGCCACGCAGCACCGCCAGCCGCGTCGCACGCAGTCGAATCGCCTCGACCGGCGAGCGCGCCTGCAGCAGCACCGCATCGGCGCGGCAGCCCACGTCGAGACCATAGCCTTCGAGGCCCAGCACGCGCGCGGCATTCACCGTCACCGCGTCGAAGCAGGCGCGGATCTGCGCCTGCGAGGTCATCTGCGCGACATGCAGGCCCATCTGCGCCACCTCCAGCATGTCGCCCGAGCCGAGCGAGTACCACGGGTCCATCACGCAGTCGTGGCCGAACGCGACGTTCACGCCGGCAGCCAGCAGCTCGGGCACGCGCGTCATGCCACGGCGCTTGGGGTAGCTGTCGTGCCGGCCCTGCAGCGTGATGTTGATCAGCGGGTTGGCCACCGCATGCAAGCCCGCTTCGGCCATCAGCGGCAGCAGCTTCGAGACGTAGTAGTTGTCCATCGAATGCATCGAGGTCAGGTGCGATCCGGTCACGCGCCCCTGCAACCCCAGGCGCTGCGCGTGGAAGGCCAGCGTCTCGACATGGCGCGACAGCGGGTCGTCGCTCTCGTCGCAATGCATGTCCACCCGCAGGCCCCGCTGCGCGGCCAGCTCGCACAGCCGCTTCACGCTCTCGGCGCCATCGCTCATCGTGCGCTCGAAGTGCGGGATGCCGCCGACCACGTCGACCCCCATGTCCAGCGCGCGTTCGAGCTGCGCCAGCGCATTCGGCGCACGCAGCACGCCGTCCTGCGGAAAGGCCACCAGCTGCAGGTCGAGGTAGGGCTTCACGCGCTCGCGCACCTCGAGCAGGGCTTCCACCGCCAGCAGCCGCGCATCGCACACGTCCACATGCGAGCGAATCGCCAGCAGGCCCTTGGCCACCGCCCAGTCGCAGTACTGCAGCGCGCGCTCGACCAGCGCCTCGCGCGTCAGCAGCGGCTTGAGCTCGCCCCACAGCGCGATGCCTTCGAGCAGCGTGCCCGACTGGTTGACGCGCGGCAGGCCGTAGCTCAGCGTCGCGTCCATGTGGAAGTGGGCGTCGACGAAGGGCGGGCTCAGCAGCCAGCCTTCGGCATCGAGCACCGGCTCATGCTCGGCGCCCTGCACCTCGGGGCCGATGGCGGCGAAGCGGCCCTCGCGCACCAGCAGGTGCTGGCCGCTGCGGCCGTCGGGCAGGGTGGCGTTGCGGATCAGCATGGCGGTTCATCCTCGTCAAGAAGGCGCGACATCGATTTCGCATAGGCTAGCGGTTTTCGCTGCAAGCCCGATGCCATGCCCTTCAGCCCGACGCTGCCGACGCTGACCGAGCCGGCCCGCCAGACGCCGGTGATCGCCGAGTGCGAGGTGCTGGTGCTCGGCGGTGGCCCGGCCGGCATGGCGGCCGCGGCCGCAGCGGCGCGCGCCGGGCGCCGCACGCTGCTGGTCGAACGCTATGGCTTCCTTGGCGGCATGGGCACCGCCGCCGGCGTCACCAACTTCTGCGGCCTGCATGCCAATGTGCGCGGCGAGCTGCAGCAGGTGGTGCATGGCCTGGCCGACGAGCTGCTCGATCGCATGCGCGCGCTCAACGGCCTGAACGAACCGCATGCGCTGTTCGGCGGCAAGATCTGCGCGCAGGCCTACGACAACGCGGCCTTCAAGGTGGCGGCCGATGGCCTGGTGAGCGGGCACGGCGCGCAGCTGCTGTTCCATGCGCTGGCCGCCGGCGTCGTGATGCACTCGCCGTCGCGGATCGACGCGCTGCTGGTCGAGACCAAGTCCGGCCGCGGCGCGATCCGTGCCGAAACCTTCATCGACTGCTCGGGCGACGGCGACTTGGCCGCCGCCGCCGGCGCGCCGTTCGAGCACGACGAGCTGCTGTACCCCTCGACGATGTTCCGCATCAACGGTGTCGATGCGGCACGCGCCGGCGATGCCTGGAACCACTTCGGCCGCCTGATGGCCGAGGCCGAGGCGCGCGGCCAGCGCTTCGCCCGCAAGACGCCGATCATCCGGCCGCAGAAGAACCCGAGCGAGTGGCGCGCCAACGTCACGCAGCTGGCGAACCCCGATGGCAGCCCGGTCGACGGCACCGACGCCTGGCAGTTGAGCGCGGCCGAACTCGAAGGCCGGCGCCAGATCGTCGAGTTCATGGCCTTCCTGCGCGGCCACGCACCGGGCTTCGAGAACGCCTACCTGCTGGAGATCGCGCCGCAGGTCGGCGTGCGCGAGACGCGGCGCATCGTCGGCGACCTCCAGCTCAGCGATGCGCATGTGCTCGACTGCGCGCGCTTCGATGACAGCATCGGCGTCAACGGCTGGCCGATCGAGGCCCATGTGGCCGGCGACGTGCGCTTCGAGTTCGTGCGCGGCCTCGGCGAACGCATCGGCTACAACCAGCTGCCGCTGCGCATGATCGTGCCGCAGCGCGTGGACAATCTGCTGGTGGCCGGCCGCTGCGCATCGATGACGCACCTCGGCCAATCGGCCGCGCGGGTCAGCGGCGCCTGCTTCGTGATGGGCGAAGCCGCCGGCACGCTGGCCGCGATGGCGCTCGATGCCGCGCTGCCGCCGCGCGGACTGTCACCGGCGCCGGTGCAGGCCCGCCTGCAGGCCGAGGGTGTGTTCCTCGGCTGAAGCCCCCGCTTTCCTATCGCATGAAGTACAAGGAGTCCGAATGATCAGCAAACGCCGCCTGTTGTCCCTGCTGGCCGCCAGCCCCGCCGCGCTGGCGCTGCCCGCGGCCTGGGGCCAGGCCCGGCCGGCAGCCAAGGCCGCCCCTGCCGCACCGCTGGCCTGGCCGACGCAGCCGCTGAAGATCCTGGTCGGCTTCCCGCCCGGCTCCACGCCGGACCTGGCCGCGCGCGCGATCTCCGACGCGCTGGCCAAGTCGCTCGGCCAGCCGGTGGTGGTGGAGAACCGGCCCGGCGCCTCCGGCAACATCGCCGCCGACCTGGTCGCCAAGGCGAAGGACAACCACACCATCGGCGTGATGATCAACGGCAACCTGACGGTGGCCAAGCTGCTGAACCCGGCGCTGGGCTTCGACCCGGTGAAGGACTTCGCGCCGCTGTCGCTGATCGGCACCGCGCCGCTGCTGTTCACGGTGGCCGGCAGCGCCACCGGTCGCACGCCGGTCGAACTGCTGCAATGGGCGCGCAGCCTCGAAGGCAGGGGCAACTACGGCACGCCGGGCAACGGCACCGTCGGCCACCTGGGCATGGAGCTGATCAAGAGCAAGACCGGCATCGCCGCGGTGCACGTGCCCTTCACCGGCAATCCGCAGGTCATCAACGCGATGCTGGGCGGCCAGATTCAGATGGCGCTGCTGCCGCCAGGGCTGGCGCTGCCGCATGTGAAGAGCGGCAAGCTCAAGGCCATCGGCGTCACCTCGCCGGGCCGCAGCTCGCTGGTGACCGACCAGCCCACCCTGCGCGAAGCCGACGTGGTGGGCGCCGACCTCGAGATCTGGACCGCCGCCGCCGCGCCGGCGACGATGCCCAAGCCCATCGTCGCCAAGCTCAGCGCCGCGCTGGTGGAGGCCATCCGCAATGCCGATTCGCGCCAGCGCCTGCTCAACGCCGGCTGGCAGGCGGTGGGCACCGCGCCCGAAGGCCTGACCAACCGCATGAAGGCCGACACGAATCAATTGGGCGGCATCATCATGATGCGCGGCATCAAACTGGACTCCTGAGTTGATCATGGACGCACTGATGGCGCGTTACCACGAACAAGGCTACCTGGTGCTGCCCGGCTTCAAGTCGGCGGCCGAGGTGGCCGCGCTGCGCCGGCGGGCACTGGAGATCGTCGAGGCCTTCGATCCGGGCGACAAGCGCACGATCTTCTCGACCACCGACCAGGCCCGCGGCACCGGCGACGACTTCCTGGCCTCGGCCGAAGGCATCCACTGCTTCTTCGAGGAAGAGGCCTTCGATGCCGAGGGCCGGCTGAAGCAGGCCAAGGCGCTGTCGATCAACAAGATCGGCCATGCGATGCACGACCTCGACCCGGTGTTCGACGCCTTCTCGCGCGGGCCCCGCATCGCCGCGCTGGCGCGCTCGCTCGGGCTGGCGCAGCCGCAGCTGTGGCAGTCGATGTACATCTTCAAGCAGCCGGGCATCGGCGGCGAGGTGAAGTGGCACCAGGACGCCAGCTTCTTCGACACCACGCCGGGCAGCGTCACCGCGTTCTGGTTCGCGCTGGAAGACGCCACGCGCGACAACGGCTGCCTGTGGGTGCAGCCCGGCGGCCACCGCACCCCCCTGCGCGAGCGCTTCGTGCGCGAGGGGAACACCGTGCGCATGGAGGCCCTGGACGACACGCCCTGGCCCGACACCGCCAGCGCCGTGCCGGTGGAGGTGGAGGCCGGCACGCTGGTGTGCTTCCATGGCCTGCTGCCGCACTGGAGCGCGCCGAACCGCTCGCCGGTCTCGCGCCATGCGTACACGCTGCATGCCACCGACGCGCGCTGCCACTATGCCGAGACCAACTGGCTGAAGCGCGAGCGCCTGCCGCTGCGCGGCTTCGATTGAAGCCCTCGACCTCTGAACACCCCCCGAGAAAGCCGACCCGATGAGCGACGCCCACGACCCCGCCGTCCGCCTGACACAGCAGCAGGACTACCGCTTCCACAATGCCTTCGGCACGGCCCAGGGCGAGATTCAGTCCGACCTCGGCCCGCCGCTGGGCCAGGGCGCCGGCCCCGACCCCGAGCAGCTGCTGGCTGCGGCGGTGGCCAACTGCCTGAGCTCGTCGCTGCTGTTCTCGCTGCGCAAGTTCAAGCAGGCGCCCGAGCCGATCAGCACCGAGGTCAGCGTCGAGGTCGGCCGCAATGCGGAGAACCGCGTGCGCGTGCTCGGCCTGAAGGCGCGCATCACGCTGGGCGTGCCGGCCGCGTCGCTGGAGCACCTCGATCGCGTGCTGGCCACCTTCGAGGAGTTCTGCACCGTCACCGCCAGCGTGCGCGCCGGCATCCCGGTGACGGTGAGCGTGTTCGACGCCACCGGCGCACAGCTCAAGTGACCCCCCCGGAGCCCCTGCTGCGCCTCGCCGCGAGCGGGCGTCGCCAGCGGCCCGGCAAAGCCGGCGCCGCGGCGCCGGCTGGGCGAGGCTGGCACCCTGCGTCGTGGCTGCTGATGCTGGCGCTGCTGCTCGCGCCACCGGCGCGCGCCGCCACGCCGCCGGTGCCCGACGCCCAGGCGCTGATGGACTGGGCCGAGAAGGCCTATGCCGCGTACTTTCCGGGTCATCCCGCCACGCAGACGGCCGCGCCCTACACCTACCGCTTCTACGCCGGCAGCGGCAACTACATCGGCGTGGCCGGCACCGGCGTGTGGCTGCTGGGCCCGGTGGTCGGCAGCGACAGCACGCCGCGCTACCTGGGCGAGCTGGCCGACTTCAGCTGCCAGGTCTACGCCGCGGACTGCGGCGACAAGCGCCCGCTGCAGGTCACGGCGGCCGGGCAGGTGCGCGACTACATCGTCTACCTGCCTTACAAGGTACGCGGCATGGCGAACGTGCCGGTGGTCTTCGCGCTGCACGGCACCGGCGGCAGTGGCGAGCACTTCTTCAGCGGTTCTGGCTGGCGCGAGAAGGCCGACGAGGCCGGCTTCATCGCCGTGTTCCCCAGCGCGTTGACGCACTGCTTCTACGAGGACACCAACGAGGACGGCCAGTTCCAGCCCAACGAGCGGCAGATCACCGCCAAGTGGGCCGGCGGCCGGCTCGGCCTGCCGACGCAGCGGCCGCTGTGCACTGCCGACGAACTGGCCCAGCTGCCGGCCGAGCAGCGCGCCGCGGCCGACCACCCGCTGGCCGACGACATCGCCTTCTTCCGCGCGATGGCGGCGCAGCTGGTGCAGGCCTTCGGCGCCGATCCGCGGCGGCTGTACGTGGCCGGCTTCTCCAACGGCGGCGAGATGGCCGGCCGCCTGGCCACCGAAGCCTCGACCCAGTTCGCGGCCTTCGCGGTGGCCGCCGCACCCGCACCCTTGAGCGGCGCCGTCGCGGCGCGCCCGCCTTCGCTGGTGTACACGGTGGGCCAGGTCGACAGCGAGATCGCGCCCAAGCTCGGCTACCCCGCCGGCCTGCCGATGACCGGCGCGCTGGTGGCGAACAACGCGGTGCAGACCAGCCTGGTGCAGCCCTTCCTGGCCGCGCTGCAGCTGGGCGCCGGCACCAGCCACAGCCAGCCCGTGGTCAACGGCGTGGCCACCAGCCAGTTCCTGTACCGCAACGCGCTTGGCAGCGCGGGCAATGCCTTCAGCCTGGTGGTGATCGAAGGCCTGGACCACGCCTACCCGAACGGCAGCAACCATCCGCTGCGCCTGGCCGACCCGCTGTGGGACTTCTTCCAGGGCCAGCAGCTGCCGGCCGGCAGCCTGGCCGCGCCGCGTCCCACCGACAGGCGTTGACGCGCGCCGCCGCCGGGCGGCAGACTGCGCAGCCACTTGCCGGAAGGCCCGCCATGCCCGACGTTTCCACCGCGACCCCCTCCGCGCGCACGCTGCGCCACGCCGACGAGCTGCCCGGCCCGCGCGGCCTGCCGGTGCTGGGCAATGCGCTGCAGATCCAGACCCACCGCTTCCACCAGCAGCTCGAAGATTGGAGCCACGAGTACGGGCCGTTCTTCAAGCTGCGCATCGGCCCGCGCCGCATGGTGGTGTGCGGCGACCACGAAGCGGTGGCCGCGGTGCTGCGCGACCGGCCCGAAGGCTTCCGCCGCACGCAGCGGCTGGAGCAGATCTGGGTCGAGCTCGGGCTGCCGATCGGCGTGTTCGGCGCGCAGGGCGAGGTCTGGAAACGCCAGCGCCGCATGGTGATGGCCGGCTTCGACCCCGCGCATGTGAAGTCCTACTTCCCGGCGATGCAGAAGGTCGCGCAGCGGCTGGCCGCGCGCTGGCAACGCGCCGCGCAGGCGCGCCAGGCCATCGAGCTGCAGCCCGACCTGATGCGCTACACGGTGGACACCATCGCCGGCCTGGCCTTCGGCGCCGAGGTGGACACGCTGGGCAGCGAGGACGACATCATCCAGCAGCACCTGGACAAGATCTTCCCGGCGCTGTTCAAGCGCGTGCTCTCTCCCGTGGCGATCTGGCGTTATGTGCCGTCGGCCGCCGACAAGGCGCTGGCGCAGAGCATCCCCGAGGTCACGCGTGCGGTGGCCGGCTTCATCGCCCAGGCCCGCGCCCGGCTGCAGGCCGAGCCGGCGCGGCGCGAGCATCCGCAGAACCTGCTGGAAGCGATGATCGTCGCCGCCGACCAGCCCGACAGCGGCATCGACGATGCGCAGGTGGCCGGCAATGTGCTGACGATGCTGCTGGCGGGTGAGGACACCACCGCCAACACGCTGGCCTGGATGATCCACCTGCTGTGGCGGCACCCCGACAAGCTGGCCAAGGCCCGCGCCGAGGTGCATCGCGTGGTCGACGACCCCGCCGCGCCGACGCTGGAACAGCTGGCGCAGCTCGACTATGTCGAAGCCTGCGCGCACGAGACGATGCGCCTGAAGCCGGTGGCCCCGGTGCTGCCGCTGCAGGCCATCCGCGACACGGTGATCGGCGACGTGCAGGTGCCCGCCGGCCACGTCGTCGTCAGCCTGATGCGCCGCGACAGCGTCAGCGACGCGCATGTGCCGAATGCCGCTGCCTTCGAGCCCGAGCGCTGGCTCGGCGGCGGCGGCCCGGCGGCGCTGGCGGCCTCGGCCAAGCGCACCTCGATGCCCTTCGGCGCCGGCCCGCGCATCTGCCCGGGCCGCTACCTCGCGCTGCTGGAGATGAAGCTGGCGATGGCCACCCTGCTCGGCCGCTTCGAGATCGGCAGCGTCGACACGCCCGACGGGGCCGACGCCCGCGAGCACCTGGCCTTCACGATGGCGCCGGTGGGACTGACGATGCGGCTGCAGCCCCGCGCCGGGCAAAGGCCTGCGGATGGTGCAGCCGGTACCAGTCCTTCACCCGCGGCGGATCCAGGCGCAGGAAGCGCGGCAGGCCGGGCACCGCCAGCAGCAGCAGCCCGCTGAGCAGGAAGCCCGCCGCCAGCAGCGGATACACCGCCTGCACCGGCCAGCGCAGCAGCAGCCGGCCGGCCAGCCAGGGCGCCGCCGCGGCGGCCAGCTGCGCCACGGTGAACGATGCGGCGGCCATGCGTGCGCGGAAGTCCTCCGGCACCGCCAGCAGGCGGTGGGTCTGGCCGACCAGCTGCGTCACCGACAGGCACACGCCGGTCAGCCCGAACAGCAGCACCAGGCCCGGTGCCCAGGGGCACAGCCCGACCGCGCCGATCGCCAGCCCGCAGGCCAGCACGGCCGCGTACATCGCGTGCAGGCGGCCCCAGCGCGCGGTCAGCCGGTCGGCCAGGCCGGCCACGCCGATCAGCACGCCGCAGGACAGCGCCGCCGTGCAGGCGCCGAACCACGCGGCGGACAGGCCGAGCGCCTGGATGCGCAGCGGCAGCAGCAGGCCGGTGGCCGGCAGCAGGAACAGCAGCATCAGGGCGCCGGTCAAGCTCCACCAGCGCTCCAGCGGCACGCCCCACTTGGCGCGAAAGCCCGCCTCGAGATCGCCGAACCAGCCGGCAGCAGCTGCGCGACGGGCCGGGAACCGCGGCTCGGGCAGGCCGAAGGCGGCGCCGGCAGCGACCAGCGACACCGCCGCGTACAGCAGCATTGCCGCCGCTTCGCCATGCCAGGCCAGTGCGGCACCGGCCAGGCCGGGCCCCAGCAGCCCGCCCAGCGCCTGCGCGCCGCGCCGCAGCCGTATCGCCTGCGGCAGCTGCTCGGCCGGCACCAGCTCGGGCAGCAGGCTGGTCTCGGTCGGCAGCAGCACGGCCTGGGCCAGCAGCGTCAACACGCTGGCGGCGCAGACCAGCCCGAGGTGGTAGACGCCGCTGCCGGCCAGCCACGCCAGCACGGCGGCATCCAGCAACAGGCACAGCCGGCCCAACCGCACCAGCCGGCGCTTGGACCGGCTGCGATCGCCCCAGGGCGAGAGCAGCGGCATCGCCAGCAGCGAGCACAGCGCGGTGAGGCCGCCATAACGCGTCAAGTCAGCGGCACCACCGCGCTGCGCGACCCACCAGCCGATGCCGACCTGCGCCAGCCCCCCGGCCATCAGGCCCAGGCCTTCGCTCAACAGCAACAGCCGCACCGGTGCGGCGCAGGCGCGCAGGCCGGGCGGGACGAGGGCCTGGAACGGCGGCGGCATGGCGAGGACTCCCGGTTCGGTGTGATGCGGGCCAGTCTAGAAATCGCATCGAGGACCGGGAAGGCCCAGCGCCTGCCGCCCGGCCCGGCCACAGCGCCTCGCTGTATCGATGCGCCGATGCACGGCTGTATCGATACAGTTCGGCGATTGCCGCTATCGTGTCGGCCCGCCACCGCAGCACCGCCGTGAAACCCGCCGCCCACCGCTACCGCCGCCTGGCCACCACGCTGGCCGAAGCGCTGCACGAAGGCGCGTACCCGCCGGGCACGCGCCTGCCGTCGGTGCGGCAGCTCTGCGCCGAGCATGGCGTGAGCCTGGCCACCGCCACGCACGCGCTGCATGAGCTGGAAGACGCCGGCCTGATCGAGGCGCGGCCACGGCGCGGCTTCTTCGCCTGCGCGGCCGGGGGCGCCGCCTCGCCCGCGATCGCACCGCCTGCCCGCGCGCAGGCCCTGCCGCTGCAGGGGCGGCGCCGGCGCGTGATCGAGCTCGCGGCCACGCGCGCCGATTGCCTGTCGCTCGGCCACCTGGCGCTGCCCGCGGCGTTGCTGCCGCTGCCGGCCCTCAAGCGCCTGCTGGCGCAGCAACTGCGCCACGACATCGGCTCGCTGGCCGAAGGCACGGTGCTGGGCACCGACGCCCTGCGGACGCAACTGGCGCGGCGTTCGCGCCGCCTGGGCTGCCACTTCGCCGCCGAGGACATCGTCGTGACACAGGGCGAATCCGAATCGCTGGAGCTCTGCCTGCGGCTGCTGGCCCGGCCCGGCCAGTGCGTTGCCGTGGCCAGCCCGGCACCGCTGCGCGCGCTGGAGGTCATGGCCGGCCTCGGGCTGCGCGCGCTGGAAATCCCGGCGCCCGCCGAGACCGGGCTGTCGGTGCCGGCGCTGGAATTCGCGCTGCAGCACCATGCGATCGCGGCCTGCATCGTCGAGCCCAGCTTCGACCGCAGCACCGGCAGCAGCCTGAGCGACGAGGCCAAGCAGCAACTGGCCGCGCTGCTGGCACGCCACCGCCTGCCGCTGATCGAGTGCGACATGATGGGCGAGCTGTACCGCGGCGCGCGCCGCCCGCGGCCGCTGAAGGCCTTCGACCGCGACGATCGGGTGCTGTACTGCGGCAGCTTCGCCTGCATCACCGGGCCGGGGTTCAACCTCGGCTATGTGGTCAGCGCCCGGCATCGGCTGCAGCTGCAGGCAGCACGCGCGGTGCATGGCGAGCTGACACCGCGCTGGATCGACCAGGTGCTGGCCGCGTTCATCGGCAGTGAAGGCTTCGAGCTGCACCTGCGCCGGCTGCGTGCGCGCCTGGCGCAGCAGGCCGAGGCCTACTGCGCGGCGGTGCGCGCCCATTTCCCGCCCGGCACGCAGCTCAGCCACGGTACCGGCGGCTACGTGCTGTGGGTGACGCTGCCGCAGGGCCTCGACGCCACCCGGCTGCTGCACCAGGCGCGCCGCCGCGGCTACACCTTCGTGCCGGGCGCGGTGTTCAGCCTCGGCCCGCAGTTCGACCATTGCCTGCGCCTGAGCGCCGCGCACCCGCTGGACGCGGCGCGGGCCGAAGGCCTGCGCACGCTGGGCGAACTGGCGAACCGGCTGGCACGCCGGCGCTGAGTGCCATCGTGGCCGCCCACGGCGGATCTCGCCGGGGTGACCCATGGCCCTGTCTGTCGATGGTTGGGTGCTGCCGGTGCCGGAGGCGAAGCGCCGCCTAACGCAGAGTCGACCGGGCGTCGACGGCAGGGTGCCGCGGTTGAACGGCCTGTCAGGCGTCACCTCTCAGTTTGGCGCGCTCTGCGGCCGTGACGACTTGCGGCTGAGCGATGGGCCGGCCAGTGGTGGTGTCGAAGAACGGGTTCACTCTGTACTGGCCTGTGAATCGGGTCCAGGCCATCGAGGTCATGTACTTCGCAACAGCCAGACCGAATTCGATGGGCCTATTGCGAGGTGGCACTTCGGATGCCCCTTGAGGACTCACTCGCATCCTCACGGGGCCAAACGACGGCTCGAGCGGATGTCCACCCGCTTCGAGACAATCGTGGACGAGCCCCACATGGGAGGTCCTGAAGTCTCGCGGCGTGTTGCCGATGGGCGTTCTGCAGCAGCTTGAGTACCAGCGCAGCGTTCCGTTCGGTGACAGCGACATGCATGCAAGCTTGTCGACGCCAGAGCTGAAAGTGACGAACCGCGGCCGCACCGCCACGATGTCCGTGCCGTTGAGTGAATCAAGCATGCCCGTGGGGAGGCCGAGGAATCGGGCAAAGGCCTGGCAGTCTCGGCAATAGCAGACGGCGCGGGTGCCGTGCTCAGGACGGCTGACCTCGCCGGTGACGGTGCCGCATCGGCACCTGAGTGGATGTGCGGGGCGTTGGCTGACCATAGGACTGAATCTCGCGCGCGCGTCGTGACGCCTAACGCTTGAGCAGAAGCAACCGCGACGGCCGGGATCGCAACGCCGAGTTCAGTTCCACCTTGGCTTCGCGATCAGCACGACGACGAAGAAGATCGCCACGAGCACCGCCGGGACCGCCACGATGCCAAGGAGCGTGACGGCCAGCGGTTCGCGGCCAGCGCCTCGAAGTGCATGGCTGCCCCAGAGCAGCGCGGGAATTGCGGCCAGGATGAGCATCCAGATGCCCATGTTGAAGGACGAGACCGAGCCGTCGGCGAGTCCGATGACGAAGAAGTAGACGAAGACCGCAGCGACGATGGCGTCGACGCACCAGAACGGCCAGAACATGGCGACCAGGGCTCCTGTTTGCCCCGGCAGGATACGCTTGGACGGGCGCTGCGGTACTGCGATCCGGCCCGAGTGATGGCCGGCACGGCGGCCGGCCGAGGCTCACGCCCCCGGCCCGCAATCGAGGCAGCGCTCCACCGGTGGCGGCCCCATGCGCAGGTGCCGTTGCAGGTGGCGCAGCGCGGTGCGCAGGCCTTCCTCGATCACCGGGTGGTAGAACGGGCTGTCGAGCATCTGCTGCACCGTGTCGCCGCGCTGCACGCTCCATGCCAGCAGGTGGCCCAGGTGCTCGGCGGCGGGGCCGATCATTTCGGCGCCCAGCAGGCGCCCGGTCTCGCGTTCGGCATACACCTGCAGCGCGCCGCGGTTCTTCAGCATCACGCGGCTGCGGCCCTGGTCGTCGAAGCTCACCTCGCCGGTCTCGAAATGGTGGCCCGCGGCCAGCAGCTGCGCGTGGCTCTGGCCGGCGATCATCAGCTGCGGGTCGGTGAACACGACGGACAAGGGCGCGCGGCGCGGCCGCACGCGGATGTCGGGGTAGCGGCCGGCGTTGTCACCGGCGATGCGGCCGTCGTCGGCGGCCTCGTGCAGCAGCGGCGTCTCGTCGTGCGCGTCGCCGGCGATGAAGACCGTGCTGTCGCCGATCTGGCCGGTGCGGCGGTCGAACACGGGCAGGCCCTGGGCGTCCAGCGGCAGGTCGGTGTCGCGCAGGTGCAGGCCGGCCAGGTTCGGGCGCCGGCCGGCCGCGGCCAGCACCCAGTCGAAGCGCTCTTCATGGCCCAGGGCCTGCACGCGCACCCGGTTGCCATCGCGCAGCAGGCGCAGGTCGCCAGCGTTCAAAGTGAGCGGCAGCTCGCTGGCGAAGATCTCGCGCGTGTGCCGCTGCAGCAGCGGATCGGTCAGCGGCCCCAGGCGCTCGCTGCGCGCATACAGCCGCACCCGCACGCCCAGCCGGTGCAGCGCCTGCGCCAGTTCGAGCGCGATCACGCCGCCGCCCAGCACCGCCACCGATTCCGGCAGCGCCTGCCAGGCGAACACGTCGTCGTTGACGATCAGCCGGTCGCCCGCCGCGTCGCGCCAGGCCGCGGGCACCTGCGGGTGCGAGCCGGTGGCGATGACGATGCGCCGCGCACGCACCCGCGTCGTGCGGCCTCCCTCGCCGTCGACCCACAAGGTCTGCGCGTCAAGGAAGCGGGCATGCCCGCGCAGCCGATGCTCGGCCGGCCAGGCATCGACGCTGGCGGTGACGAAGCCGACGAAGCGGTCGCGCTCACTGCGCACGCGCTGCATCACCGCCGCGCCATCCACCTGCACGCCGCTGACCCGCACGCCGAACGGCGCGGCATGCATCGCCCCGTGCGCGGCCTCGGCCGCCGCGATCAGCAGCTTGCTGGGCATGCAGCCCACGCGGGCGCAGGTGGTACCGTAGGCGCCGCTCTCGATCACCAGCACGCTCGGCGTGTGCTGCAGCGCGGCACGGTAAGCGCCCATGCCGGCGGTGCCGGTGCCAATGATCGCCACGTCCACCTCGCGTCGTTCAACTTCGTTCATGCCGGGCTCCGGTCCACTGTCGGAACACCTACGATAGCGGCAAGCCGCTCACCATGCTCGAATTCCGTCTTTCCCCGCTGCGCCTGTCACGGCGCCACCTGCTCGCCGCGCTGGCGGCGCTGCCGCTGGCGCCGGCGCGCGCGGCCGAGCCCACACCCCGGCCCTGGCCCGCCGGCCAGCCCACCCCCGCCCTGGCCCTGCCGGCCTTCGAAGGCCCGGCCTGGGACACCGCCGCGCTGCGCGGCCAGGTGCTGCTGCTGAACTTCTGGGCCAGCTGGTGCGAGCCCTGCCGCGCCGAGATGCCTTCGCTCGAACTGCTGGCCGAGCGCCATGCCCGCGACCGGCTGCAGGTGCTGGCGATCAACTACCGCGAGACCGACGCGGCCATCCGCCGCTACCTTGATCTGCTGCCGATGAGCCTGACCATCCTGCGCGACCGCGACGGCGCGGCCGCGCGGGCCTTCGGTGCCCGCGTGTTCCCCACCACCATCGCGATCGGCCGCAACGGCCGGGCCGCGTTCAGTGTCACCGGCGAGGTGGACTGGACCGGCACCGAAGCCCGGCGCTGGATCGCTGCATTGCTTTGAAAACCCGAGAACCGCAAGGAGAGACCGCCATGACCCCGATGATCCGGCGCCGCCGCCTGCTGCAGCACGGCGCTGCCACCGGCCTGCTGGGCCCGCTGCTGGGCGCGCTGCCCGCCCATGCACAGGACGCAGCGCGCCGCTTCGGGCCGCAGCTGGCGGGCTGGCGCCGCTTCGAGGTGAGCACCACCGTCACGGTGGCCGACCACCAGGGCACCAGCCGGGTGTGGATTCCCGCGCCGAGTGTCGAGACCGACTACCAGCGCAGCATCGACAGCAGCTGGAGCGGCAATGCCACGCAGGCCGCGCTGGTCAGCGACCCGGCGCGCGGCGTGCGCATGCTGTATGCCGAGTTCGCGCCGACGGTCGCCGCGCCCACCGTCACGCTGGTCAGCCAGGTCCAGACGCGCAACCGCGCGGTCGACTGGTCGCGCAGCCAGGCGGCGCACGAAGACCCGGCCGCGTTGCGCGCTGCGCTGGCCCCCACCGAGCTGCTGCCGCTGGACGGCATCGTGCGCAAGACCGCCACCGAGGCCACGCGCGGCGCGGGCACCGATGTCGAGAAGGTGCAGGCGCTGTACCGCTGGGTGGTGGCCCACGCGCACCGCGAACCCAAGGTGCGCGGCTGCGGCACCGGCGACATCAAGGCCATGCTCGAGACCGGCAACCTGGGCGGCAAGTGCGCCGACCTCAACGCGCTGTTCGTCGGCCTGTGCCGGTCGGTCGGCATCCCGGCGCGCGACATCTACGGCGTGCGCGTCGCACCCTCGGCCTTCGGCTACCGCGAGCTCGGCGCGAACCCGGCCAGCCTGAAGGGCGCGCAGCACTGCCGCGCCGAGGTGTTCCTGAAGACCCATGGCTGGGTGGCGATGGACCCGGCCGACGTGCTGAAGGTGATGCGCCAGGAGACGCCCGAGTGGATCAAGGACAGCACGCACCCGCTGGTCGCCCCGGTGATGAAGGGCCTGTTCGGCGCCTGGGAAGGCAACTGGCTGGCCTACAACACCGGCCACGACGTGACGCTGCCGCACGCGTCCGCCAAGGGCACGCTGCCCTTCCTGATGTACCCCAACGGCGAGAACGGCAGCGGCCGCTTCGACGAGCTGGCGCCCGATGCCTTCAAGTACACGATCACCGCCAGGGAATTGAGCACCTGAGGCCGCGCGCCATGGCCGCACCGACCCCGTTCACCGACGCTGGCGGCGCGCACGCGTGCCGGTGGTGGGTTGTCGCGCTGCTGTGCGCGGCGCTGCTGCTGGCCGTGGCCGGCGCGCGGGCCGCCGGCGTCGACGATCGGCTGGCGCCGCTGCTCGAGCAGGCCCTGCAGGGGCCGCCGGAAGCGGCGGCTGCCATCCGCGTGCAGTCGAGCGAATCGCCCGGCGGCATCGTCGGCGGCGAAGCCTTCGGCCTGCTCGACATCGAGTTCGAAGCCTTCCGCCAGGCGCTGGCGCAGCACTCCCGCTGGTGCGACATGCTGCTGCTGCACCTGAACAACAAGTCCTGCAGCACCGCCGCCGAGGGCGGGCGCGTCACGCTCTCGCTGGGGGTGGTGCGGCGCTACGACATCCCGGCCGACCAGGCCTTTGCGCTGGCGTTCCAACACCAGCAGGTCGAGACCGGCCCGCGCCGCTTCGCGGTGCGGCTGGACGCGCCCAGCGGCCCGGCCTCAACGCGCGACATCCAGATCGTGCTCGAAGCCATGCCGGCCCCGGGCGGCCGCACCTTCGCGCGGCTGTCGTACTCGTATGGCCAGGGCTTCATGACCGCCGCCGCGCTGCGCCTGTACTTCGCGACCTTCGGCCGCAGCAAGGTGGGCTTCTCCGAAGTCGGCCGCACGCCGAACGGCCAGCCCGAACTGATCGGCGGCATCCGCGGCCTGGTCGAGCGCAATGCGATGCGCTACTTCCTGGCCTTGCAGGCCCTCTTCGCCGCCGACGCGCAGCCGCAGCGGGCGCGGCGCTGGTTCGAGCTGACCGAGCAGCACCCGCGCCAGCTGCACGAGCCGACCCTCGAGCAGTACCTGGCCCACCGACCCTTCGGGCACTGATCCACCGCGGGCGGCGCCCTGCAGCCCAGGGGGTCGTCGCCCAGGAAGCCGGACTGCACGGCGCACCGGTGCTGCCGTTGAACTCCCCGGCGCCATTCGTTTGAGCGCGACGATGGGCCACTTCTGCGAGACGCCAAGCCACCTGGCCTGAGGGGTCGATTCCTACAGTGACGGACATGCCGCAGACACCGCGGCGCCACCCTCTCAAGAGGTGACCGTCATGACCGTAGCCAACATCGTCACCGCGCTCGAAGCCGATTCGTTCGCGGAGTTCATCGCCAACCAGCCGGGCGCCGTCGTCGTCGACTTCTGGGCTCCTTGGTGCGGCCCCTGCCGTGCGCTCGCGCCGCGGCTCGAACAACTGGCCCGGCAGTTCGAAGGCCAGGCGCAGGTGCGCAAGCTCAACGTCGACGACGCACCCGAACTGGCCGCCGCGCACGGTGTCCGCGGCATCCCCACGCTGATCCTCTTCAAGGACGGCCAGGCCCATGCGCGGCTGGTCGGCCTGCACGACGAAGCCCAGCTCTCGTCGTGGGTGCGCACTGCGCTCTGAAGTCCCGTTCCCCGTCCCGCTGCGCCCGCCGCAGCTTCCCTCGCCCTGAAAGGTCTCACCATGTCCCGTCTGTCCATCCCTGCCGTCGCCGACGCGCCCGCCGCGTCCCAACCCCTGCTCGCCGCCGTGCACAAGAAGCTCGGCGTCGTCCCCAACCTGATGAAGCTGCTGGGCCAGTCGCCGGCCGCGCTCGAAGGCTACCTGTCGCTCAGCGGCGCACTCGACAAGGGCGCGCTCGACGCCAGGCTGCGCGAATCGCTGGCGTTGGCGGTGGCCGAGTTCAACGGCTGCGACTACTGCCTGGCCGCCCACAGCTACATCGGCAAGAACCTCGTCAAGCTCAGCGACGAGCAGATCGCCCAGGCCCGCGACGGCCGCGCCGCCGACGCCCGCCACCACGCCGCACTGCGCTTTGCCCAGCGCGTGGCAGCCGAGCGCGGCCGCGTGCAGGACGCCGACATCGCGGCCCTGCGCGCCGCGGGCTTCGGCGACGCCGAGACGGTCGAGCTCGTGCTGCAGGTGGCGCTCAACGTGCTGACCAACTACGTCAACAACGTGGCCCGCACCGACATCGACTTCCCGCGTGTCAGCGCGCACACGCACGCCTGAGGCGGCGCCGACCCCCCATCCAGTCCCCGCCCACATGACCCCCAACAAGGTACCGACCATGAACGCCAAGACCTTCCGCGCCAACCTGCTCGCCATCACCGCCGCCCTCGCCCTGGGCGCCGCCATCGTGCCGCTCCCGGCCCACGCCTACGACGAGAACTCCACCGCTGCCGTCAACGTCGACGCCAAGGGCGTCGGCCTCAAGGGCCACGACCCGGTGGCCTACTTCACCGCCGGCGCGCCCACGGCGGGCAAGGCCGAGTTCAACGCTGCGCATGCCGGCGTGACCTACCACTTCGCGAGTGCGGCCAACCGTGACGCCTTCAAGGCCGACCCGGCGAAGTACGCACCCCAGTACGGCGGCTTCTGCGCCATGGGCGTGGCGCTGGAGAGGAAGCTCGACGGCGACCCGAACGCCTGGCACATCCGCGACGGCAAGCTGTACCTCAACGTCAACAAGGACGTGCAGAAGAAGTGGCTCGAAGACGTGCCGGGCAACAACCAGAAGGCCGACGTCAACTGGCCGCAGATCAAGGGCAAGACCCCGAAGTCGCTGGCCTGAGTCCGGCTGGGCAGGCGCAGCCGCTGGCCGACGCGGCCGAGGCTGCGCTGCGAGCGGCGCCTGACGCCGACCTGCAGGCCCTGCTGTCGACGCTGTTCGCGCAAGGCGCCATTGCCGAGGACGAGCCTGTCCCCTTTCTGAACGGAACCACGTCATGACCGCCACGTCCCCACCCGTGCCCCCTGACCGCGCGGCCCGCGGGCTTCTGGCGCTGCGCGACCGCGTCAGCGGCTGGATCGGCCACGGCCTGCTGGCGCTCGGCGCGCGCGTGTCGATGGCCGGCGTGTTCTTCCTCTCCGGACGTACCAAGGTCGACGGTCTGCTCAGCGTCACCGAAACGGCGGTGTCCCTGTTCGAAGACGAATACCGCTTGCCGCTGCTGGCGCCCGACGTGGCCGCGCACTTGGCGGCCTATGCCGAGCACGCCTTCCCGGTCTTGCTCGTGCTGGGCCTGGGCACACGCTGGTCGGCAGCCGCATTGCTGGGCATGACGCTGGTGATCCAGCTCTTCGTCTACCCCGCGGCCTGGCCCACCCACCTGAGCTGGGCCACGCTGCTGCTGTACCTGGTCGGACGCGGCGGCGGCCGCTGGTCGCTCGACCACCTGCTGGAAACCCGTTGGGCGGCGCCGCGCGGCTGAGGCGGCACGCGCCGTTACCGGATCGGCAACAGTCTCTTGTCCTCGGCGGGGCTTCACCCGACGGCCCGCGATGGCCAAGATCAGCACATGGACGATCGCCTGGCCCCGCTGCTGCAACGCTTCGAACTCCGGTCGCGCGTGTTCTACGCCGGCAACCTGTGCAGCCTGGTCAACTTCGACGCCGTCGAGGGCGTCGGCCACCTGCACGCGCTGAAGGCCGGCCGGCTGGAGCTGACGGCGCCTGACGGCCGCGTGCAGCAGCTCACCGAACCGAGCCTGATCTTCTTCCCGCGCGCCAGCCGCCACCGGCTGGGTGCCGACGAGGCCGATGGTGCCGACCTGGTCTGCGCCTCGGTCGAGTTCGGTGCCTCGTTCGGCAACCCCCTGGTGCAGGGCCTGCCGCCGCTGCTGGTGCTGCCGCTGCGCGAGGCCCCGGCCCTGCGTGGTGTGCTGGACGCGCTGTTCACCGAGGCCTTCGACGAGCGCAGCGGCCGCGATGCCGCGCTGAACCGGCTCAGCGAGGTCGTGCTGGTCTACCTGCTGCGCCATGCCGTCGAGCGCGGGCTGCTGCGCTCAGGCGTGGTGGCGGGGCTGGCGGACGTGCGCCTGGCCAAGGCCCTCAACGCCATGCATGCCGAGCCGGCCCGACCGTGGACGCTGCAGGGTCTGGCGGACCTGGCCGGCATGTCGCGCGCACGCTTTGCGGCGCACTTCGGCGAGGTGGTGGGCGAGCCCGCCATCGAGTACCTGGCCGGTTGGCGCCTGAGTGTCGCGCAGGGGTTGATGGCGCAGGGCCGCCAGGTCAAGAGCATCGCCGACGAAGTGGGCTACGGCAGCCCCAATGCACTGACGCGGGCCTTCACCCAGCGGCTGGGGCAGACGCCGACCGAGTGGCTGGCGCAGCGCGCCGCCCGCAGCCCGGGTTGAGGACGCCCACACGACAGGCAGGGCGTCTCGCCGGCCACCGCGCCCGCCCGGGGCGCCACACCTTCAGGCGATGGCCTCGTGACCCAGGTCGTTGGGGACTTCGCCGAAGAAAGGTGCGCTCCACATGATCAAGGCTCCAGGGACATGCCGGGACGGCAGGCGAACTGTGCGTGAGCAGGGCTGCGCAGAGAATCCGCGTGCCGACCAAGACAGCCTTCCTGAAACGGAAACAACATGGACCGCCTGCAAGCCATGACCACCTTCGTCGCCGTCGTCGACAGCGGCGGATTTGCCAGTGCGGCGCGCAAGCTCAACCTGTCGCCCCCGGTGGTGACGCGGGCGGTCGCGGAGCTCGAGGAACGGTTGGGCCTGCGCCTGCTGACGCGCACCACCCGCGTGGTCCGTGTCACCGACGCCGGTGCGCGCTTCGCGGAGGACTGCCGTCGCATCCTGGCCGACATCGACGAGGCCGAGACGGTCGCCACCGGCACGCATGCCGCCCCGCGCGGCACCCTCACGCTGACGGCGCCGGTGCTGTTCGGGCAGCTGTACGTCACGCCGATCCTGGTGCGCTACCTCCAACAGTTCCCCGAGGTCGACGCGCAGTGCCTGTTCCTGGACCGCGTGGTCAACGTCGTCGAAGAGGGCATCGATGTCGCGGTGCGCATCGGCGAGCTGCCGGACTCGTCGCTGCAGGCCACGCGCGTCGGGCGTGTGCGTCGCGTGCTCGTGGCCGCGCCGGCCTACCTGCAGGCACACGGCCTGCCGCAGCGCCCGGAAGACCTGGCCGGCCACACGATCGTGTCCGCCTCGGGCGTGACGCCCACGCCGGAGTGGCGCTTCAACGATGGCGGCAAGCCCCTGCTGCAACGCCTGCAGCCACGGCTGCGCACGACGACGAACGACTCGGCCATCGCCGCCGCGGTGGCGGGCCTGGGCGTCGCGCGCCTGTTGAGCTACCAGGTCGCGGCGCATGTGCGCAGCGGTGCGCTGCAGACCCTGCTGGAGGACTTCGAGACCGCGCCGCTGCCCGTGCACGTGGTGCACCACGAGGGGCGGCGAGCGACGCAGAAGGTGCGCGCCTTCATCGACCTGGCGGTGGAGGCGCTGCGGGCGGACCCGGCATTGAACTGAAGGCCGGATGCGGGCGACGCACGGTCACAGGTCCAATTCGATGGGGCCATCGTTGCCCTCGGCGGGCACCGCGCAGCACAGCAGCACTTCACCGTCGGCCGGCCGCCAGGCCGTGGGCTCGGGATAGGTCACCCGGCCGGCCGTGATGCGCGTGGCGCAGGACCCGCAGTGCCCGGCCCGGCACGAGAACGGTGGGTTCAGCCCCTTGCCTTCGGCAAACGCCAGCAGCGTGCCGTGCGCGGGCGTCCACTCGGCCGCGTCGCCGCTGCGCGTGAAGCGCACGGTGGCCTGCGCGGCCGCCGGTACAGGCGGCGGGGCCGCCGCGGCGGCGTCGTCCGGCCGCCGCTTCAGCGACGACGGCCCGAAGGCTTCGGCCTGGATGCGCCCGTCGCGCACGCCCAGGTCGCGCAGGCCGTCGTACAGCGCCTGCATGAACCCGGGCGGGCCGCACAGGAAGAACTCGTGGTCATCCTCAGTGGCGTCGATCGGCAGCAGCGACTTCAACCGCTCGATCGTCAGCGGGCCCGGGATCACCCCTTCGGGCGCGCCTGTACCGTCGTCGAGCACCACGTGGAGCTTCATCGCCCCGTTGGCACGCTGCGCCAGCGCCTGCAGTTCGGCGCCGAAGGCGCGCAGGTCCTCGCTGCGCGCCACCTGGATCAGGTGCAGCGGCCGCGTGCGCCGGTGGCGAAAGCCTTCGATGACCAGGTGGCGCGCGAAGGCCACCATCGGCGTGATGCCCACGCCGGCGCCGATCAGCACCGCCGGGCGGCGCAGCGTGGCGTCGATGGTGAACTGGCCGCGCGGGCCCAGCGCCTCGATCACGTCGCCTTCGTGCACGTGGTCGTGCAGGTGGCTGGAGGCCGCGCCCTCGCGCTTGACGCTCAGGCGCAAGCCCTCGTCGCTGGGCGCCTGCGAAATCGTGTAGGTGCGGCGCAGTTCCTCCCCCTTGGCGGTCTGCAGGCGGATCGGCAGGTGCTGCCCGGCCTGGAAGGGCGGCACGGCATGGCCATCGGCCGGCAGGAGGTGGAAGGAGCGGATGACGCGGCTCTCGTCGACGATGCGCGTGACCCGGTAGGGTCGCCAGGTCTGCGCCAGGCGCTGCGCCTCGCGCCGGGCCTCGGCTTCGGCCCAGGTGCCGGTGAGGGTCGAGTGGGGCGAGAAGTCGCGGAACGCCCAGCGCAGGGGCAGCGCCTCGCGCAGCCGCCAGCCGGCTTCCACGCGAAACCGCCAGGCGCGCTCGGCGCCGTCGAAGGCCTTCAGTTCGTCGCCACCCCACACCACCTCGGCGGTGCCGGTGAGCGTCAGCAGGTCACCGGTCTCGAAGTCGATGAACAGCACGCCGGCGCGCGGGTTGAGCTGCAGGTTGCCCAGGGTCATGAAGAAGAAGTTGCCGGTGAAGTCGGGCACGAGGAAGGTGCGCTCGTCCTCGACCTTCACGAAGCCGGGCCGTCCGCCGCGGTGCGAGACGTCGGCGCCGCGGCCCGTGTGCACGTCCCGGTCCTCCGCGGTGGCAGGCGCCTGGGTGGCGATGAACAGGGTGTCCGACCGCTCGACGAGCGCACGCGCTTCGGCGTCCAGCGCGCCCAGCGCCTCGGTGCCGCGCGGCTGCAGGTCGCCGGCGTCGCGCACCCACGAGAACTCGCGCCCCTGGATGTACTGGGGGCAGTTGCCCACCGACTGGTCGACCTCGATGCTGAATCCTTCGGCATGGCTGGCGACGACGTGGCCGTTGACGCGGTTGCGCCGGCGGGTGTGCAACTCGATGCCCAGGAAGCCGAGTTGCGCGCCCGGGGACAGGCCTTCGGCCAGCGGGTCGCCCTGGATGGGGCGCACGTGGAAGTCGAGCCGCTTGGCACCAGGCGCCCGCACGAAGCCGGGCCGACCCACGAGCACCGACGCCCAGGGCCGACCCGCGCTGTCCACCGAGCCCGCCAGCATGAACGGCAACTGCTCGAAGAAGCGCTGGTGCTGCTCGGGCATGGCGGTGCGGATCACACGCTGCCCCAGGCCGACCATGCGCTCGCGGATGCCCAGGCGTTCGTGCACGGCTTGCTCGCCGGCGTGAAAGGGGTTGTCGTGGCGCGCGATGGCGGTGTCCATGGTCGGCTCCTGGGGTGGCGTGTGACGTTCAGGCTGCCAGGCCCACCGGCGTCTTCGGGAACGGCACGAAGCCCGGCAGCGCTTCCACACGGGCCAGCCAGGCGCGCACGTTCGGGTACGCGGCCAGGTCCACGTTGCCTTCCGGCGCGGCCGAGATGTAGCTGTAGCCGGCGATGTCGGCCAGCGTGGCGTGGGTGCCAACGAGGAAGGGGCGCGTGGCCAGTTGGGCTTCCATCACCCTCAGCAAACTGTGCGCACGGCCGATCACCTCGTCGGCGTTGAACTTCGCGCCGAACACCGTGATCAGGCGTGCCGCTGCCGGGCCGAAGGCGATCAGGCCGGCCGCCACCGACAGCCAGGCCTGCACCTCGGCCTGCCCCTTGGGGTCGCGCGGCAGCCAGCGGCGGTCGGCGTCGTACTTGCTGGCCAGGTAGACCAGGATGGCGTTGGAGTCGAACAGCGTGGTGCCATCGTCGTCGAGCACCGGCACCTGGCCGAAGGGGTTGAGCTTGAGGAACTCGGGCGTCTTGTGCGCCCCGTTCTTCAGGTCGACCTGGACGACCTGGTGCGGCAGGCCCATCAGCGAGAGCGCCAGTTGCACGCGGTGCGAGTGGCCCGAAAGGGGAAAGCCGTGGAGGGTGATGGACATGGGGGAACTCCTCGAGAGGTGGATGGTTCGCGGGTGAGACGAGGCCTTGCCCCCACGCGAACGATGCGGGGACGCGGCAGAAGAACAAGGGTGTGATCGGGCACGCGGCCCGCCGGCGTGCGGCGGGTGTCAGCGCAAGGCGGGAGGCGCGGCGGCGCGGCGGCCAAGCGCCGCCTCCAGTTCGGCGATGCGCGCGTCACGCTGGTCGAGCGCGCGCTGCACGTCTTCGGCGTCGATGCGCGTGGGGATGTGCTGCGGGCAGTTCCAGTCGAAACCTTCGACGCGGATGCGCATGGCGCGCTGCGGCCGCGCGCGGTAGGCCGGGTCGACGAGGGTCTGGGCGAGCGGATCGTTCGGCGCCAGGTCCTGCACCGCCAGCCGGCCGAGCAGCTTCAGCCGAACCCGCCGTGCATAGTCCATCAGGATCAGCGCGACGCGGTCGTTTCCCGCCAGGTTGCCCACGCTGATCAGCTGGCGGTTGCCGGCGTAGTCGGCGAAGGCCAGGGTCTTGTCGTCCAGCACCTTGAGAAAGCCGCGCGGGCCGCCGCGGTGCTGCAGGTAAGGCCAGCCGGTCTCCGACACGGTGGCCATGTAGAAGCTGCGCTGCGCGGCGATGAAGTCGGCCTCGGCCTCGCCCAGGCGGTCGTTGAAGACCTCCGCGTCACCCTCGAAGCTGCGCGCATAGCCCGCCCGGCTGCCGTCGCGCTGCTGCGCGGCCTTGACCGATGGCGTGAAGGCGATGTCTGCAAAGGCGTGTGGCATGGCGGGCTCCGGGGGTCAGCGCAGCGGTTATGAGCGGCGCATGACCGTGACTGTGGCTGCCGATGCCTCGAAGCGGAATACCTGCGCGCGCCAAGTCAGCGTTTCGTGTCTTGCAAGAGTGGGGAGACCTGAGGCCCGACGGCGCTGCGCAAGTCGTGGTTCACCTGCACTGCGCGCGTGTCGGGCTCGGCTTGGCAGGTCAAGGGGAGCGCGTGGCCGGCAGCGCGAGGCTGGAGAGTGCCGAAGCCGACAGGGCCCTGCGCCGACGGGTGCAAAGACTTCGGCCGCCCAACACTAGCGCGCGACGAAGGGCCGTGGCGGCTGTGGCTGCGCGTCGGTGCGCAGCCGCCGCTGCCACCAGCCCACGTCGCGCCAGGCGCCGAACTTGAAGCCGACCTCGCGGTACACGCCGATCGGCTGGAAGCCCAGCGATTCGTGCAGCGCCACGCTGGCGGCATTCGGCAATGCGATGCCGGCGAAGGCCTGGCAATAGCCGAGGTCGGCCAGCAGCTCGAACAGCCGCCCGTACAGGCGCGAGCCGACGCGGGCGCCGCGTGCGTCCTCGCGCACGTAGGCGGTCACGTCGACCGCCCACTGGTAGGCCGCGCGCTCGCGGTGCCGGCCCGCATAGACGAAGCCATTGACCTCGCCGCTTTCGTCGACGCCCACCAGCCACGGCAGGGCCTGCAGCGTCTTCTCGATGCGCGCGCGCATCTCGGCCGGGCTGGGCACTTCGAGCTCGAACGAGATCGTGGTGTCGCGCACGATCGGGGCGTAGATCGCGGCAATGGCCTCGGCGTCGGCCGGCGTGGCGGTGCGGATGTTCATGGCACGGTCAGGCGTCCCGGGTCAGGCGCAGCAGCCAGCGGCGGCGCGCGGCCGCGGTGATGAGGCCGCCGCTGCGGCCGGTGCCGGTGCAGATGCCGATGCGCAGCCGCAACCGGCCTGGCCGGCGGCCTTTTTCTGCTCGTCCAGTGCACAGCAGGCCGAGGCATCGGCGCGCGGCGCGCCGCCGCAGCAGCCCGCTGCGGCCGCCGGAGCAGACTGCGCCTCGCCACCGATGCTGCAGACGCCGGTCTCCGGCAGATCGAGCTCGACGCGATCGGCGGCCGCCAGGTCGCCGGCCAGCGCAGCGACCACCGAGCGCACCTGCTCGTAGCCGGTGGCCATCAGGAAGGTCGGCGCGCGGCCGTAGCTCTTGACGCCCACCGTGTAGAAGCCCGGCTCCGGATGCGCGAGCTCACGGTGCCCGTGCGGACGCACGGTGCCGCAGCTGTGCAGGTTGGGGTCGATCAGCGGCCCGAGCGCTTCGGTGGATTCGAGCCAGGGGTCGAGCCTCAGGCGCAGCTCGGCGGCCAGGCGCAGGTCCGGGCGCTGGCCGGTGGCGCAGACGATCTGGTCGATGCCGTCGAGGGCGGTCGGACGGCCCTGCGCATCGAGGCCCTGCACCTGCAGCTGCCCGCCGCGTTCCTGCAGCGCGCCGATGCGCAGGCCGCTGACGAAGGTCAGCGCGCCGCTATCACGCAAGGTACGCAGGTCGCTGCCCAGCTGGCCGCGCGCGGGCAGCGCATCGGCGGCGCCGCCGCCGAACACGCGCGCCAGCACCGGCGTGCGCACGGCCCAGACCAGCTGCGTGCCGGACGACGAACGCGCCAGCTCGGCCAGGCCCAGCAGCGCATTGGCCGCCGAATGGCCGGCGCCGACCACCAGCGTGCGGCGCCCGGCGTAGCGGGCCCGGTCGCGGCCCAGCACGTCCGGAATGCCGTAGAAGATGCGTTCGGCATGCTCGCGCTCGCCGAGCGCCGGCAGGCCGTTGGCGCCCAGCGGGTTCGGCTGGCCCCAGGTGCCGGTCGCGTCGATCACCGCGCTCGCGCGGACCTCGATCGGCCCTTCGGCCTGCAGCGCGCGAATCACGAACGGCGCCTGCTTCCGGCCCGCGGTCTTGACCTTGTCGAAGCCCTCGCGGCTGATGGCCACCACGCGCGTGCCGAGCATCAGGCGCGACGCCACGACCGGCAGCGCCGCGAAGGGCTGCAGCACGCGCTCGACGACCTCGCGCGCCAGCGGCACGGCGTCGTCCGGCGGCGGCTGCCAGCCGGTGGGCGCCAGCGCCGCGGCCACCGCGCTGTCGATGTTGTAGCGCCAGGGTGAAAACAGGCGCACATGGCCGTAGTCCAGCAGGTGCGCACCGACCGACAGACCGGCCTCGATGATGCGGCAATCGATGCCGCGGGCGAGCAGGTGCGCAGCGGCCGCCAGGCCGACCGGGCCGGCGCCGAGCACCGCCACCGGCAGACCGGCGACGGGAACGAAGGCAGTGTTCGGGTTCATGGCGATCCTCCCCGTTCAGGCGGCAGGCCGCAGGTGGCGCTGGCGTCCTGCCGCAGCACCTTCAGCAGCAGCAGCAAGGCCTGGTTGACCTGCTGCCGCTCGCGCGCCGGCAGGTCGGCCAGCAGTTGCTCGGCGTGGCCGTCCAGCGTCTGGTTCAAGGCCTTGACGCGCTGGCGGCCCGCCGCGGTGAGCGTGACCAGCCAGCTGCGCGCGTCCGCCGGGTTCGGCTCGCGCGTGACGAGGCCGCGCTCGGCCAGGCTGTCGACGGCGCGGCTGATCCAGCTCTTCTCCAGCAGCAGGCGCGTGCCCAGCTCGCCCATCGGCACCGGGCCCGAGCGGCCGAGCTCGGTGAGGATGTGGCACTGCGTGTTCGTGGTGTTGCAGCAATCGGCCACCACGCGCTGGGCGCGGGTGTACAGCCGCGCCACTTCGCGCAGCATCTCGCCGGCGCTGCCGGGACGGGGGCTCATGTGGTTGTGGATAGCAACTAATGGGTCGCATGTTCGGCTCCGGGCATCAAGTTGTCAATAGCAACTACTTGGGTGAAAGAATCGCTCCCGAGGGAGCGAGGCGGGATCAATGCGGTGTGGCGGGTCCGGACGGCGCTGGATCGGCGGGCGCACGCGCTGCCGGGGCCGCGGCGCCGGACAGCAGGCCGTTCAGCGCGCAGCCGATCGCGGCACCGAGCACTTCGGCGCCGACGAAGCCGGGCGCGCTGGCCGGCGCGATGCCGGCGAAGCTGTCGCTGAACATCCGGCCGAACGCGGCGGCCGGGTTCGCGAACGAGGTCGATGCGGTGAACCAGTAGGCCGCGCCGATGTAGGCCGCCACCATCGGCGCCGCCCGGCCGGGCGGTGCGCGCAGGATCACCAGCAGCAAGCCCGCCGTGGCCACGACCTCGGCGATCCACTGGCCCGTTCCGCCGCGCAGATGGCTCGAGAACTGCAGCAGCGGCAGCTCGAACATCGCCTGCGCCAGCCAGGCGCCGAGCACCGCGCCGATGAGCTGCGCGCCGATGTAGGGCAGCAGCGCGGCCTTGTCCAGCGCGCCGCGCCAGGCCATCACCGCGCTCACCGCCGGGTTGAAGTGCGCGCCGCTGACCGGGCCGAACACCTCGATCAGCACGTACAGCCCGCCGACCGTGGCCAGCGTGTTGGCCAACAGCGCGATGGCCACGTTGCCGCCGGCCAGGCGCTCGGCCATGATGCCCGAGCCGATCACCACCGCCAGCAACCCGGCCGTGCCGAGCACTTCGGCGCCTAGGCGTCGCGACAGGCCTGCCATGCCCTCAGCTCCGCCCGATCTCGGCCAGTGCCTGCTGCAGCGCGGCGCGGTCCATCGTCGCCAGCGGCAGCGCCAGCAGCTGCAGCAGCCGGTAGCCCAGCGCCTGGCGCGTCAGCTCGAAGGCCCGCCGCTTGCCCTCGTCGCCGCCCTCGGCATTCGACGGATCGGGGTAGCCCCAGTGCACCTTGACCGGCGCGCCGCCGGTGCCGCCGAAGAACACCGGGCAGACTTCCGCGGCCGCGCTGTCGCACACCGTGATGACGATGGACAAGGGCGGCGCACCGTCGGCGCTGAACTCGTCCCAGCTCTTGCTGCGCACGCCCTGCGTGTCGATGCCGGCGCGCTGCAGCGCCTCGATCGCGAAGGGGTTGATGCGCCCGCTGGGCGTGCTGCCGGCGCTGTGGCCGCGCACATCACGGCCCAGCCGCGTGGCCAGGTGGTTCAGCATGCATTCGGCCAGCACGCTGCGGGCCGAGTTGTGGGTGCAGAGCACGAGGATGTGGGTGGTCATGTCAGCGGGTTCCGATGTCCTTGAGGCCCTGTTGCAGCGCCATCCGATCCAGGGTGTCCATTGGCAGCGCCAGCATCAACTGGAGCCGGCGCTGCAGCGTGACGAACGCATCGCGGAAAGCCTGCGGCTGCTGCGACGGCTCGGCCGCCGCCGGATCGGGCAGGCCCCAATGGGCGGTCATCGGCTGGCCGGGCCACACCGGGCAGGCTTCGCCGGCCGCCTGGTCGCAGACGGTGAAGACGAAATGCAGCGCCGGTGCGTCGGGCCGGGCGAAGGTTTCCCAGCCCTTGCTGCGCAAACCGTCGGTCGGCATGCGGTGGGCCGCCAGCGTCTGCACCGCCATCGGATGCACCTCGCCCTTCGGGTGGCTGCCCGCGGAATAGGCGACGAAGCGTCCGCGGCCGAGCGCATTCATCAAGGCCTCGGCCATGATCGACCGCGCCGAGTTGCCGGTGCAGATGAAGAGCACGTTGTAGGGGGTGGTTGGCGTCATGACCTGTTCGATGGTTGCGATTCAAGGACGCTGGGGCCGGCTCAGGCGCGGCAGCAGGCCGGCAGGAAGGGTGCGGCCAGTTGGCGCCAGTACGAGGCCTGGGCCGGGTAGCCGCTGCCGTTGCCGAACAGCCCGATGCGCGCCGGACGGCGGCGGCCCTGCGGCCAGCGGAAGGTGCCGAACAGGTGGTCCCACACCATCCAGGCACTGCCGTAGTTGGCATTGGCCTCGGCCGGCTGGTCGGAGTGGTGCCAGCGGTGCAGCTCGTTGGTGCTGAGCAGCGCGTTCAGCCAGCCGCTGCGCAGGTCGGCGTTCGCGTGCTGCAGCATCGTCACCGGCTGCGTCAGCGCCAGTGCGCCGTACAGCACCTCGTGCGGCACGCCCAGCAGCCACAGCGGCAGCAGGCTGGCCAGCGTGTTCAGCGCATGGTTCAGCGGATGGAAGCGGAAGTTGTTCAGCCAGTACAGGCGCTGGCTGCCGTGGTGCAGCGCATGCAGGCGCCACAGCAGCGGCACGCGGTGGTGGGCGCGGTGCGACAGGTACTTGGCCAGCTCGATCCACAGTGCGGCGGCCAGCACCTGCAGCGCCAGCGGCCAGCCGGCGGCGGGCCAGGCCGCTGCCCCCGGCTGCGAGCCCAGCAGCGCCAAGGCCAGCAGCGGCAGCGCCGCCTTCAGCAGCGGATCGACCGCGCCGATCAGCACCACGGCGCTGCCGGCATCGGTGGCCAGGTCGCCCTGCGGCCGCTGCCAGGCCCGCTCGAACGGGCGCACGCGCTCGAGCCACAGGCCCAGGGCCAGCGTGACGAGGCTGGCGCCCAGCAGCACCGCGGGCAGCGAAGCGCCGGCCCGCAGCGCCAGCCACCAGGCCAGCGCACTGCCGCCGACCACCAGCGCATAGAGCCAGCGCGACAGGAAATCGATCATCGCAGGCCCCCCCGATCAGCAGCAGCCGCCGCCGCTGGCCTTGACGGCCACGCCCACCGGCTTGCCGCGCGCCGGCATCGCCACGGGCACGGCCACCGGCGCCGACGCGGTGGCGCAGCAGGCGCTGGCGGCGTCTGACGGCGCGGGCTTTTCGCTGAACACCGGAATGCTGTCCAGCGTGTGGAACTGCTCCCAGGCGATGCCTTGCGGATCGGTGACCCAGTGCTTCTCGCTGCGGGCATAGCAGCAGGTGGTCTGGCCCTCGTCGAGCAGCGCGGTGTCCGCAGCAGCCGCGCGGGCCTTCAACTCGGCCAGTTCCTCCGCGCTGTCGGCCTGGATGCCCAGGTGGTCGACGCCGGGCGTGCCGCCGCGGGTGGAAATGGCGAAGTTGATGCGCGGATCGTCCAGCATCCACTTGGCATAGTCGGCTTCCACGCGTGACGGCTCGGCGCCGAACAGGCGGCTGTAGAACGCGATGCTGGTCGGCAGGTCGAGGACATGGGCGTGGACATGGAAGCGCTTCATCGCGGGCTCCGGACGGGGTGGAAGGGGTGAAGGATCAGCAGCCGCAGCCCTGCGCCGCCGGCTGGGCGATGCAGGCGCTGCCCTTGCAGCAGTTCTCGGTGAGGTAGCCCAGCACCGCATTCATGCGGTCGAAGGCCGCGCGGTAGATGATGAAGCGGCTGGAGCGCTCCTGCGTCACCAGGCCAGCATTCGCCAGCTCCTTCAGGTGGAACGACAGCGAGTTCTGCGGCACGCCCAGCGCCTCGGCCATCGTGCCGGGGGTCAGCCCCTGCGGGCCGCTGACCACCAATGCACGGAACACCTGCAGCCGCAGCGGCTGGGCCAGCGCGGCAAGCGCGCGCACGACATCCTGTTCATCCATATTTCAACGATATTGGATGAATCGACGGATGTCAAGCAGGCGGGCCCGGCGGCGCGTTGAGCGGGCGCTGATAGCGGCCGCGTCGTGGGCGCGCTACTTCCGGGCAGCCGCCTTCGGCCGGAAGGCGCCGCTGGCGTCCGCCGGCGCGGTCACGCCCTTCACCGCCGCCTGCGCGAGCTTGAAGAAGACATCGGTGTTGTCGATCACGCCGGTGAAGGCCAGCGCGCCGGGGCCGAAGGCGGACAGCGGGATGTCGGTGGCGGTGTGCACCGCCGATTCGCCGGGCACCTGGCCGGTGACGGCGAATTCGCCGACCGCATCGTCGCGCTCGCTCGGGTTGGCCGGGTACCACTTCAGCGGGGCCTGCCTGGCCATCGGCTGCTGGCCGTCGCGCAGCGGCGTGGCATTGGTGCGCCAGTCTTCGATGCGGTCGGCATTCGCGCCGTAGCCCACCAGCAGGCGGTAGTCGATGTCGGTGGTCTCGGGGTAGCCGTCGGCGGCCGTCCTGTAGCGCGGGAAACCGGCCTTCTCGTACACGCCGACGACCTTGTCGCGCAGGTTGGCCACGCCGCGCGACTGCGCGGCCTGCTGCAGCGCCAGGTCGGTCAGCATCGAGCCGCCGATCAGCGCGGCGCCCGAGCATTCATGGTCGGCGGTGACGATCACCAGCGTGTCGCCCTGCTCGCGGGCGAAGTCCTGCGCCACCTTCACCGCGCGGTCGAACTCGATGGTGTCCAGCATCCAGCGCTCGGTGTCCATGTTGTGCGCCTGCTTGTCGATCGAGGCGCCCTCGATCATCAGCACGAAGCCCTTCGGGTTCTTCTTCAGCACCGCCAGCGCGCGGGCGGCCATCTCGTCGAGCATCGGCTGGTCGGGGAAGCCGAAGTCGTCGACCACGCTGCCGGCGAGGCCGGTCTTCACGCCGCGGCGGCCGTTGATCTTGTCGAGCGCGACGTTCATGTTCGAGAACGCGAACAGGCCCAGCAGCTTGTCGGCATCGCCGGCGGCGTCCATCTCGGTCTTGGTCGCGGCATAGCGGAAGCCGGCCTGCTGGAAATCGCGGATCAGGTCGCGGTGCTTGTCCTTCGCGCCCGGCGCGGCGCCCCAGCGCTTGACGATGTCGGCGGTGTGCGCTTCGGTGGCCGAGAACGCGTAGTCGTTGGCCTCGGCGCGCTCCGAGCCCGGCGTGCCGGCCGGCAGGAACCACTTGCGGCCGCCGCCCATCAGCACCGACAGGCCGGTGAGGCCGCGGTCGTCGAGGAACTGGTCGACGATGCCGGTGCCCGCGCCGCGGTTGCTGGTGTGCACCGCGTTGCCGGCCGGCGTGGCGTCGAACACATCGGCGGTGGTCACCACGCCCAGCGCCTTGCCCTGCGTGCGGTGCAGGTATTCGCTCAGGTACTCGATGCGCGGGTTGTCGAAGGGGTCCAGCGTATCGTCGGGGAACACGCCTTCCTCGTTGTTGTTGTTCTTGTTGCCCGAGACATAGGCGGTCATGCCGGGCGACGAATCGGTGACCACCGAGTTGAGCGACGCGGTCTTCACCAGCGCGGTGGCCGGGAAGGTGTCCATCGCCAGCGGCGCGATGGCCTTGCCCTGCGCATAGCCGTTCTTCACGATGCGCGCGGCGGTGCGCTGCGCGGCGCCCATGCCGTCGCCGAGCAGGATCACGATGTTCTTGACCTTCGGGCCGATCGCGGCGGCAAACGGCAGCACCTCGAAGTTGCCGCGCGCGGTGACGGTCTGCTGGTCGGCCTGCGTCGCGATGACGGTGAATTCATGCCGGCCGGCGCGCTCGACGCTGACGGCACGCACCGTCGCGATGGCCGCCTCGGTGGGCAGGCCCTTGACGCAGCCACTGGCGCAATCGCGCAGCGCGACCGGTGCCTTCACCGGCTGGCCGTCGATGAAGAAGCGCGCCTCGGTGATGCGCTGGCCGCCATCGGGCCGCAGCGTGGCCTGCAGGTCGAAGCGCTGGCCGGGCAGGAAGCGCGCGATCACCGGCTCGGGCTGGCCGCTGGCGAACAGCTCGCTGGGCGGCGTCAGGCGCGAGACGCTGGGCGCGGCGCGGGTCTGCGCCGACAGGCTCAGCAGCAGCGCGCCGGCCAGCGGCAGCAGGGCAAGGCGGAAAGGCAGGGGATGCATGGCAGGCAGGCGCAGGGTCACTGCGCGGCAGGGGTCGGGGATTCGGGCGTGGCGGCCGCGCGGCGCTGCGGCGCAGCCTGTTCAAGCGCCTCGGGCGCCAGCTGCAGCCGCAGCCAGCTGACGCGGCCTTCGGCGTCTTCATCGCGCCCCACCTGCAGCCGGCCGCTGAGCACCAGCACGCCGCTCTGGTGCGGCACGATGCGCGTGCGCTGGCTCTCGTGCAGCAGCACGGTGACGGTGGAGGCCGGCAGGTCCGAGGCCGCGCCGTCGGCATGCTCGCTGAGCTTGATCGGGTAGGGCGCGAACAGGAAGCGGCCGGGCGCCGGTTCTTCCTGCGCGACGATGTAGCCGGCCAGCCGCACCTGGCGGCCATCGGCGGCGCGCAGCGCGTCGGACAGCTCCAGCCCGCGCGGGCCCACCGGCCGCCGGAAGAAGCTGGCGAAGGTGAGGTCGATGGGTCCTGCGCCCGCTTCGGCGCCAGCGGCTTGTGCCCCGCTGGTCAGCGCGCTGCACAGCGCGAAGGCAAGGCCGGCGAGGGCACGGTGGACGGGCATGGCGCGGTACGGCAGGTCGGGTCAAAGCCCGGCATTCTTCCGAGTCAACGTGACAAGCGCGCGACAGCGGGAAGCCCGGCGCGCGGCGCGTGCGCAGGGGCTCTGGCAGACTTGCCCGATGAGTTCCGCGTTGCCCGCCGCCACAGACGACCTGCTGGTCGCCTGCCTGTGCGCCGGCTGGTGCACCACCTGCGCCGCCTACCGCGCCACCTTGGCCGAGGTGGCCGCCGCGCATCCGGGCCTGCGCTTCGCCTGGATCGACATCGAGGACGACAGCGACGCGCTCGGCGACGCGGCACTCGACATCGAGAACTTCCCCACCGTGATGCTGCTGCGCGCGGGCCGCGTGCTGTTCCACGGCACCGTGCTGCCGCACGCCGCCACGCTGCACCGCTTGCTCGATGCCCTGCGCAGCGATGCGCTCGCCCCCGGCGATGCCGCCACGGTGCCGGCCGAGATGGCCGCGGCGGTGTGGCGGCTGGGGCCGCAACGGCCGATCTGACACCCGAACCCCCACCAGGAGACTCGCCACCATGATCCGACGCCGCCACACGCTGGTCCTGCCGGCCGCCGCCTTGAGCCTCACGCCCTGGCTCGCCCAGGCGCAATCGAAGAAGGACACGCTGGTGCTGGCGATGACGCTGGAGCCCACCGGCCTGGACCCGACCGCCAATGCGGCCTCGGCGATTGCCGAGGTCACGCTGTACAACGTGTTCGAGACGCTGACCAAGATCCATGCCGATTCGTCGATCACGCCGCTGCTGGCGCAGAGCTGGACCGTGACGCCCGACGCGAAGACCTGGGCCTTCACGCTGCGCCCGGGCGTGAGCTTCCACAACGGCGAGCCGTTCAACGCGCGCACCGTGAAGTTCGCGTTCGAGCGCGCGGCGGCGGCCGATTCGGCCAACAAGGACAAGGCCACCTTTCAGAACATCCTCAACATCGCACTCACCGACGACATGACGGTGGTGCTGACGCTGAAGAACCCGAACCCCGACTTCCTGTTCCAGCTGGGCCAGGCCACGGCCTCGATCGTCGAGCCCAAGAGCGCGGCCGACAACGCCGGCAAGCCGGTGGGCACCGGCCCGTTCAAGCTGGAGAGCTGGACCAAGGGCGCCTCGCTGGTGCTGGCGCGCTGGGACGGCTACCGCGATGCCAAGGCCATCCGCCTGAAGCGGGTGACGATGCGCTTCATCGGCGACCCCGCCGCGCAGGTGGCGGCGCTGCTGGCCGGCGATGTCGACTGCTTCCCGCGCGTGGCCGCGGCGCGCAACCTCGAGCAGTTCAAGCGCGAGCCCAAGCGCTTCCAGGTGGTGATCAGCGGTTCGCGCGCGAAGACCATCGTCGCGATGAACAACAAGAAGAAGCCGCTGGACGATGTGCGCGTGCGCCGCGCGATCGCGATGGCCATCGACCGGCAGCAGGTGGTGGCCGGCGTGGCCGAAGGCTTCGGCACGCCGATCGGCAGCTTCTACGTGCCGGGCGCGCCGGGGTACGTCGACCTCACGAAGGTCAATGCCTACAACCCGGACCAGGCCCGCGCGCTGCTGAAGGAGGCCGGCGTCACCACGCCGCTGGAGCTGAACCTGAAGCTGCCGCCCACGCCCTACGCGCGCACCGGCGGCGAGGTGATCGCCGCGATGCTGGCCAAGGTGGGCATCGTCGCGAAGCAGGAGAACGTGGAGTGGGCGCAGTGGCTCTCGGGCGTGTATGCGCAGAAGAACTACGACCTGACGATCATCTCGCACGTCGAGCCGCTGGACATGGGCAACTTCGCGCGGCCGGGCTACTACTGGAACTACGAGTCGCCGAAGTTCAACGCGCTGTGGGCGCGCATCAACCAGACCGCCGACCTGAAGCAGCGCAATGCGCTGATGGGCGAGGCGCAGCGCCTGGTGGCCGACGACGCGGTGGCCGCCTACCTGTACCAGCCGACCTGGATCACGGTGGCGAATGCGCGCTTGAAGGGCCTGTGGAAGGACATGCCGATCTTCGTCAACGACCTGTCGGCGCTGTACTGGGAATGAGCAGACCCCTGCGGCCCGCTGGGCCGGGCCCGAGGCGACCATGATCGACGCGCACGATCCCTTCGGGCTGCCCATCCGCGTGCAGCACGCCGGGAGCGCGGCCGCGGTGGCCGGCTTCGTCAACGGCTTCCTGGGCTACACGCCGGACATCCTGGCGGTGCTGCCCGCCGCCGAGCACGACGACAGCCTGATCGTGCAGGCCTGCGCCGCGGCGCTGCAGATGTTCGCCGAGGCGCCCAGCGTCCCGCCGGCCGCGCGCGCGCACCTGCAGCGGGCCGAACGCGCTGCGCTGCCTAGCACGGAAAGAGAGCGTCACTTCGCGGCCGCGGTCGCCGCCTGGGTCGACGGCGACATGCCGCGGGCGATCGCGCTGCATGCGCGGATCCTGGCCGATCATCCACGCGACCTGTGCAGCCTGAAGCTGGCGCAGTACCACGCGTTCAACCTCGGCGATTCGCCGGCGATGCTGCGGCTGGCGCTGCAGGCGGCACCGGCGGCCGCCGATGTGGCCTGGTGGCACGGCATGCTGGCCTTCGCGTGGGAGCAGAACCACCGGCTGCGCGAGGCCGAGCACGCGGCACGGCATGCGCTGGCCATGCAGCCGGCCGAGCCCTGGGCCCAGCATGCGCTGGCGCATGTGCTGCTGACCGAAGGCCGATTTGAGGAAGGCCGGCGCTTCCTCGACGCGGTGAGCGGCGGCTGGCGCGGGCTGACCTCGTTCATGCGCACGCACAACTGGTGGCACCTGGCGCTGTTCCACATCGAGCTGGGCGACGAGGCCGCCGCGCTGGCGCTGTACGACCGCGAGGTCTGGGGCGTCGACAAGACCTACTCCCAGGATCAGGTCGGCGCGGTCTCGCTGCTGGCGCGGCTCGAGCTGGCCGGCGTGGAGGTCGGCGCACGCTGGCAGGACCTGGCCGATCACCTGGCCGGCCGTGTCGCCGACCAGGTGCAGCCCTTCCTCGACCTGCAGTACCTGTACGGCCTGGCGCGCGCCGGCCGGCCGCAGGCGGCCGACTTGCTCGCTCACATCGAGCGTTATGCGCCGCAGGCCCCGGCCGCCAGCCGTGCCGCGTGGCAGCAGGTCGCGCTGCCCGCCGCGCGTGGGCTGCTGGCGCATGCCCAGGGCCGCTGGGCCGAGGCCGCGCAGGCGCTGGAACTCGCGCTGCCGCGGCTGCTGGCCATCGGCGGCAGCCACGCGCAGCGCGGGCTGTTCGAGCAGATCCATGTCGATGCGCTGCAGCGCGCCGGCGAGCTGGGCGGCGTGCTGAACCTGCTGCAGCCGCAGGCCAATGCGCTGCCGCAGTCGGTGCGGCTGAAGCGCCGGCTGGCGGCGGTCTATTCGGGGCTGGGCTTGCCGGCCGAAGCACCTGGAGCGGCCTGAGCCACCGGTGCCTTCGTGCTCGGCTGCTCCGGCAGCCCGGCCAGGTGATCGGCCTCGCCCCAGCTGGCGATTTCCAGCCGGTCGCCGACCCAGCGCAGGCGGTTGATGCCGGTGTTGGGGATCTCGCATTCGCGCGGGCCGTGCAGCGGCAGGCCGTGCGCGGCGCGCCACAGCATGTCCAGCACACCGCCGTGCGTGACCACCGCGATGCGCTGGCCGGCATGCGCGGCCAGCGCGGCCTGCAGCGCCTGCATCACGCGGTCGTAGAAGCTGCGGGTACTTTCGCCGCCGCCGGGCAGCGCGTAGTCGGCTTCGTGGCGCACGTACCGGTCCCACAGCGGGCGGTGCGCGTGCTGGATGGTCGGCACGTCCAAGCCTTCCAGCACGCCGAAGGCCTGCTCGCGCCACAAGGGTTCGATCTGCAGCGCCTGGTCGCGGCGGCGGGCCAGGGTTTCCGCGGTGCTGCGGGCGCGCTGCAGGTCGCTGGCCAGCAGCACGTCGATCGGCTCGCGGGCCAGGCGCTCGGCCAGGCGCTCGGCCTGGGTCTGGCCGATCGCGTTCAGCGGCACGTCGATCTGGCCTTGGAAGCGATGTTGCCGGTTCCAGTCAGTCTCGCCATGGCGGATCACGATCAGCTCAGTCATCCTCTCCATTGTCGGTGCAAGCGGGCGGAAGTTCGATTCGAGGGGATCGCAGGCTGGCACGGCTGTCGCTATAGTCGATCGCAACCGGTGGCGCCGCCGCCGGGGAGGACATCGGATGCGAAGCGCGATGACCGGATTCCTGGTGCTGGGCGTGGCCGTGGTCGCCGTCAGCAGCACGGTCTTCCGTGTGGCGACGGCGCCCGAGCGGGCACGCGACCGTGTCGAGACCGCCAAGCGCGTCTGCTCCGAGCGCGGTGGCGAGTGGGTCAAGGTCGACAGCCGCGATCAATGCCGCGTGCCGGGCACCAACACCATCCTGCCTTGAGGCCCACCGGGCCGCACGCGGCCTGATAAGGTCGCGCGGATGTCCTCGCGCGCCGAACGCCTGCTGTCGCTGATCCAGATCCTGCGCCGCCACCGCCGGCCCGTCAGCGGCCAGGCGCTGTCGGCCGAGCTCGGCATCAGCCTGCGCACGCTGTACCGCGACATCGCCAGCCTGCAGGCGCAGGGCGCGGCGATCGACGGCGCGCCGGGCTTCGGCTACGTGCTGCAGCCGGGCTTCATGCTGCCGCCGCTGATGTTCACGCCCGACGAGATCGAGGCGCTGGTACTGGGCTCGCGCTGGGTCGGCGAGCGCGCCGATGCACGCCTGGCCGGCGCCGCGCGGCAGGCGCTGGCCAAGATCACGGCGGTGCTGCCCGACGAACTGCGGCACGCCGCCGATGCCTCGGCCCTGATCGTCGGCCCGGCGGTCGATGCGCCGCCGCCCGGGCCGCCATCGGCCGGCGACGCCGAGCTGGCCACGCTGCGCCTGGCGATCCGCAACGAACACAAGCTCTCGATCCGCTACCGCGACGCCGGCGGCCAGGCCAGCGAGCGCCGGGTGTGGCCGATTGCGCTGGGCTTCTTCGAACGCGTGCGGGTGCTGGTGGCGTGGTGCGAATTGCGGCAGGCGCTGCGCCACTTTCGCACCGACCGCATCGTTGCGGTGCAGGCGCTGGACGAGCGCTACCCGCGCCGGCGCCAGCTGCTGCTGCGGGAATGGCGCGAAGCCGAGGGCATCGCCGCGCCCTGACCACCCCGCGCCGCCGGATGTCGGCTACTGCCAGAAATTGACATGCCCGGGTCCGAGCATGGAGGCCTTCACCCCAACGACGGAGCCTTCGATGCAACAAGACCCCAACTTCACGCTGCTGTACGTCGCCGACCCGGTGGCCAGCGCCGCGTTCTACCAGCGCCTGCTCGGCAAGCCGCCGGTCGAGGCCTCGCCGGGCTTCGCGATGTTCGCGCTCGGCTCGGGCACGATGCTCGGGCTGTGGAAGCGCGACAGCGTGCTGCCGGCGGCCAGCGGCACGCCCGGCGCCGCCGAGCTGGCCTTCGCGCTGCAGGGCGGCCGCGCCGCGGTGGATGCCGCGCAGGCCGACTGGCAGGCCCAGGGCATCACGCTGCTGCAGCCGGCCACCGCGATGGACTTCGGCTACACCTTCACCGCGCAGGATCCCGATGGCCACCGGCTGCGGGTGTTCGCACCCGAGGGGGCCTGATCATGACCGTGCAGCACCCGGCCCCCCGCCATTGGCTCGCGGTGGCCTCGGCGGAGCACGTGCGCCGCGGCCGCGCCGAAGGCTTCATGCAGGTCTGCCATGGCAAGTGCGCGCCGCTCAAGCGCATCCGGCCCGGCGACCTGGTCAGCTACTACTCGCCCACCGTGCATTTCGGCGGCAAGGACCGGCTGCAGGCCTTCACCGCGATCGGCACCGTGCGCTCGGCCGTGCCCTACCAGGTCGACATGGGCGAGGGCTTCTGCCCGTTCCGCCACGATGTCGACTGGCTGCCCGCCGCCGAGGCGCCGATCGCGCCGCTGCTGCCCCGGCTGAGCTTCAGCGCCGACCGCCCGAACTGGGGCCAGGCGTTGCGCTTCGGCCTGCTGGCGCTGACGGCCGCGGACATGGCGCTGATCGCCGGTGCGATGCGGGCCGAGCTCAGTTCCCGCGCAGCGCATTGACGGCCGCGATCGGGTCGTCGGTGCTCAGGATCACCAGCTCGCCCTGGGCCACGCACTGCCGCGGGTCGCCCACCGCACGCTGCACCAGGCCCTCGGCGCGCGCCAGCGGGCCGGCAGCCAGCCCCATCCAGCGGTTGCGGCCGGCGCGCTTGGCGGCATAGAGCGCCAGGTCGGCCAGGCTCAGGGCCTCTTCCCACCCGAGGGGCAGCGCCTGCGAGGCGCCCGGCGGGGCATGGAAGGGCAGGCAGGCGAAGCCGATCGACACCGTCATCGCCAGCGGACCGCCGTCGCCGGGCACGGCCATCGGCGTGTCGTGCACCTGGCAGCGCAGGCGCTCGGCCATCGCCGCCGCGCCTTCGGGTGCCACGCCATGGGCCACCAGCAGGAACTCCTCGCCGCCCCAGCGCACCAGGTCGTCGCCGGGCCGCAGCTGCTGCTGCAGGCGCTGCGCGATCGCCACCAGCGCCGCATCGCCCACCGCATGGCCGCGGGTGTCGTTGATCTGCTTGAAGTGGTCGATGTCGATCAGCAGCAGCGCGAAGCCGCGGCCTTCGAGCGCCGAGGCCTGCAGGCGGCTGGTCAGGTAGCGGCGATTGTGCAGGCCGGTGAGCGGATCGGTCAGGCTGGCCTGTTCGAGCGCGATCGACTTGCGCTCCAGCGCCAGCGACTTGTCGGCCAGCCGCTGCGTCACCTCGCGCAGCTGGGCGGTGCGCTCGTCGACGCGCAGCTCGAGCAGCGCCTGCTGCAGGCGCAGCCGGCGCGTGCGCAGCTGCAGGGTCAGCACGCCCAGCAGCAGCAGCCCCAGCACCGCGGCGCCGCGCGCCCACCAGGTCTGGTACCAGGCCGGCAGCACGCGCATCGGCAGCTGCAGCGGCGTCGGGCCCCACGCACCCTGGCGGTTGGTGGCGCGCACCAGCAGCGTGTAGTCGCCTGGCGGCAGGTTGGCATAGGCCACCAGGCGGTGCTGCGCGTCGGTCTCGGTCCAGTCGCGGTCGATGCCCTGCAGCATCGTCGCGTAGCGCAGCCGTGCGGGGTCGGAGTAGTCCAGCGCGGCGAACTCCACGCTCAGGCTGTTGGCGTCGGGCCGGATCTCCACGCCCAGGCCGCCGGGCTGCGCCGCGGCGGAGGCTGGCGCATGCCGCGCCACGCCGCCGACCTGCAGCTCGGTGATCACCAGCGGCGGCAGGAAGCCCCAGTCGGCCACCGCCTCGGGGCGCACGATGCTCAGGCCGCCGGCGCCGCCGAACAGCAGCTCGCCCTGGGCGGTGCGCGCGGCCGAGCCGGTCCAGTAGATCGGGAACACGATGCCGTCGGACGCGCGCAGCGCGCGCACCTTGAGCGTCTGCGGGTCGATCAGCGCCAAGCCGCTGTCGGTGCTGGCCCAGACGCGGCCCTGCGCATCTTCGAGCAGGGTGTTGACGTTGTCGTCCGGCAGGCCATCGGCCGCGCTCAAGCGGTGTGCGCGCAGGGCCGGCTCGAAGGGCTTGTCGACGATCGCCAGGCCCGCGCCGAAGGTGCCGACCCACAGCCGGCCCTGGCTGTCGCTGTGCACCGCGGTGACGAAGCCGCCGGCCAGCCCCTGCGGGTTGTCGCGCTCGGGCAGCCAGCGCGCGAGCACGCCGCGGGCGGGGTCGACGCGGTTCAGGCCGTTGCGCGTGCCGACCCACAGGCTGCCGTCGGCGGCCGGCGCCAGCAGCGTGACGCGCTCGTCGCTCAGGCCCCAAGCCGCGTCGCCGGTGCGCGAGCGCTGCAGCGCCTGGCCGGTGCGCAGGTCCAGCGTCCACAGCCCGTCGGTGCCGCCGCCGATCCACAGGGTCTCGCCGCTGCGCCACAGCGCCCAGGTGCTGGCCGCCGGGTCGCGGCCGGCCAGCGTCAGCCGCGCGAGCTGGCGACCGTCGGCGCCGGCCCGGTACAGGCCGCGCTTGGTGGCGATGTACTTCTCGTGCTGAGGCCCTTCGACGATGCACAGCACGATGTCGTGCGGCAGCGCCTCTTCGGGCCGCCGCGCATCGGGCCGCAACTGCTGGCTGCGACCGCCGGCGGGGTCGACGACCACCACGCCTTGCTTGTGCGTGCCCAGCCACAGGCGGCCGTCAGTGGTCGGCAGGATCCAGCTGACCTCGGCGGCGGTGCGGACCGGCGCGTCGTCCTCGGCGGCGGCCGCGCTGCCGCGCGCCGGCGCCGGGTCGGCCAGGTCGAGGCCGAACATCGTCAGCACCGCGGTCTGCGTCGGGTCATGTCGGCTGATGCCGCGGTCGGTGGCCAGCCACAGCAGGCCCGAGCGGTCACGGAACAGGCTGCGCACGGTGTTGTCGGCCAGGCTGCCGGGCGAGGTCGGCGCATGGCGGATGCGCCGCGCGTCCCAGCCGATGCCCAGCGGCGCGCTGCCGGCGGCTGCATCGGCGCCGAGCACGACCTCGACCACGCCCTGGCCCAGCGTGGCCAGCCACACCACACCCGGCCGCAGCTCGCTGATGCTGGTGACATGCTCGCCCTGCAGCGGCGTGCCGGGCCAGGGCGTCAGCGCCAGCGGCTGCGCGGCCGTGGCGCCGGCCTGCCACAGGTAGGCGCCGTGCTGCTGGGTGCCGATCCACACGCGGCCCTGCGCGTCCTGCAACAGCGCCTGCACCGGCGGCTGGGCGATCGAGGTCGCGTCGCCCACCAGCGGCAGGCGCTCGAAGGCCGGGCCGGGAGCCCCCGCCGCACGCTGGCGGAACAGGCCGTTCTCGGTGCCCACCCAGAGCCGCTGTTCGGCATCGCGCAGCAGCGAGAGCACGCGCGTGCGCGGCAAGCCGGCCAGCGCTTCGCCGGCCGCGGCCTGCTGCTGCACCTGCAGGGTCTGCGGATCCAGCCGGTCCAGGCCGCCATCGGTGCCCACCCACAGCCGGCCCGCGCCGTCGTCGAGCAGCGCATGCACGTTGACGTGGCTCAGCGCCCGGGGCCCGGCGCCGATGGTCTCGAAGCGGTCGGACGCGGCGTCGTGGCGCGCCAGCCCGCCGCCGCTGGTGCCCACCCACAGCCGCCCGCCGGCGTCGCGCAGCATCACCTGGATCCAGCCATCGGGCAGCATGCCGGCCGCCGGCGGCCCGGGGCGGTAGACCCGCGCGCCATAGCCGTCCCAGCGCGCCAGGCCGCTGACGGTGCCGATCCACAGAAAGCCCTGGGCGTCCTGCGCGACGCTGTAGACCACGTCGTTCGGCAACCCCTGCGCGCGGCCGATGGTCTGGAACACCGGCTCGGTCAGGCGCGACCAGCGCGCCGGCTGCGGTGCGCTGCCGAGCGGTGCGGCGATGGCCAGCCCGATCGCCTGCACCGCCAGCCAGCCCGCGCACAGCAGCGCGCGCCAGCGCTGCGCACCAGCGCGTGGACCGGCAACAGCGCACACAACGTCAACGGCTTCAGGCATCAAGCGAACGAAGGGGCGGCAGGGATGCCCAGCCTGGCGAGGGAGCAACGAGGCTAGCACAGCGCCCGGCCCCGGCCCTGTGCTGCCGATCACGCCCGCGGCCGCCGGCTTAGGCACACTGCGACCCCGCACCGGAGACCGCGCGATGGACTACCAGCCCCTGCTCGAACAGATCCACCACCAGCTGCAGCCGGTGATCGGCCAGGGCCGCGTGGCCAGCTACATCCCTGAACTGGCCAAGGTGTCGCCGCAGCACTTCGGCATGGCGGTGGTCGAGCTCGATGGCACGGTGCACGCCGTCGGCGACGCCCGCGTGCCGTTCTCGATCCAGAGCATCAGCAAGCTGTTCACGCTGCTGATGGCGCTGCAGTGCGAAGGCGACGCGCTGTGGCAGCGCGTGGGCCGCGAGCCCTCGGGCAACCCGTTCAACTCGCTGGTGCAGCTGGAGCACGAGTCGGGCATCCCGCGCAATCCGTTCATCAATGCCGGCGCGCTGGTGCTGGCCGACATCCTGTGCACCCGCTTCGCGGTGCCGGAGAACGCGATCGTCGAGTTCATGCGCCGCATCACGGGCGAGCCCGAGATCCAGTACGACCGCCGGGTCGCCCGGTCGGAGCGCGACACCGCGCACCGCAACGCCGCGATGGCCTACTTCATGCGCAGCTTCGGCAACCTGCGCAACCCGGTGCCGCAGGTGCTGGACGCGTACTGCCGGCAGTGCGCCATCGAGATGAGCTGCGTCGACCTGGCGCGCGCGGTGCTGGTGCTGGCCAACCACGGCGTGGTGCCGCACAGCGGCGAGCGGCTGCTGACCGCCAGCGCCGCCAAGCGCGTGAACGCGCTGATGCTGACCTGCGGCACCTACGACGCGGCGGGCGACTTCGCGTTCCGCGTCGGCCTGCCGGCCAAGAGCGGCGTGGGCGGCGGCATCCTCGCGCTGGTGCCGGGCGAATGCGGTGTCTGCGTCTGGTCGCCGGGGCTGGAGCCTTCGGGCAACTCGCTGGCCGGCTCGCTGGCGCTGGAGACCTTCACCACGCTGACCGGGCGCTCGATCTTCTGAGTGCCCCCCTGCAGATCGGGGGCGGCGACGGCCGCGTTAAGGAAACCCTCACCGGCAGCGGCCATCATCGCGCCATGCCTGCCGCTCCCGCCCCGGCTGCCGAGACGACCCGCCCCGCTGCCCGAGCGGCCTGGTCGCTGCGCGGACGCATGCTGGCCATCGCGCTGGGCGTGGCGCTGCTGGCCTGGCTGGTCGGTGGGCTGGCGTTCTACCTGGTCGACAGCCGCATCGATGGCGAGCGGCGCGACGCGCGGCTGATGCACCTGGCCGACACGCTGGCCGCGTTCGCCGAGCACGAACTGGCCGAGGTGGCCTCGACCGTCGACGGCCCGACCTCCACCGCGGCAGAAGGCCATGTCGAGCGGGCCTCGACCCTCGATGTGCGCTACCTGTACCAGATCTGGCGCCGCGGCGGGCGGCTGGTGATGCGCAGCCACGATGCGCCGGCCGACCGCGCGCTGGCCCCCGGCCGGGAACCCGGGCTGGCCGATGCCGTGATCGGCGGCCAGCCGATGCGCACCTACCGGCTGCTGGCCGGCCTCGGCACGCTGGAGGTGCAGGTCGCCGAGCGGCAGGAGGCCCGCAGTGCACTGGCCAGCGCGATGGGCACCAGCCTGCTGGCGGCGATGCTGCTGTCGCTGCTGGCGGTGGCCCTGCTCGCCGGCTGGCTGGTGGTGCGCGCGCTGCGCCCGGTGGATGCGCTGGCCCAGCGCCTGGCCCAGCGTCAGCCGCTCGACGACGCCGCGCTGCAGGTGGCCGATGTGCCGGCCGAAATGCAGCCGATGCTGGCCGCGCTGAACAGCCTGCTGGCGCGCATCGGCGAGCGGCTGTCGCGCGAGCGCGGCTTCACCGCGCTGGCCGCGCACGAGCTGCGCACGCCGCTGGCCGCCCTGCGCCTGCAGGCCCAGGTGGCGCAGCGCGAGCCCGACCCCGAACGCCGCCAGCAGCAGCTGGCCGCGCTGACGCGCATTGCCGACCGCTGCGACCACCTGCTCTCGCAGCTGCTGACCCTGGCGCGGCTGGAGCAGGACGATCCCTCGGCGCCGCCCGAGGCGCTGGACCTGGAGGCGTTGGTCGACGAGGTGCTCGACGACCTGGCGCCGCTGGCGCAGCGGCATGGCACGCAGCTGGACGTCGACCTGCAGGCGCGGCAGCTGCACGGGCGGCCCTACGCGCTGCAGATGCTGCTGCGCAACCTGGTGGAGAACGCGCTGCTGCACACGCCACCCGGCGGCACCGTGCGCGTGGCCAGCCGGCACGAAGGCGGCGCGACGCTGCTGGACATCGACGACAGCGGGCCCGGCATCCCGGCCGCCGACCGCACACGCGTCTTCCAGCGCTTCGTGCGGCTGAGCCCGCAGACCGGGCAACCGGGCGCCGGTCTCGGCCTCTCGATCGTGCGCAGCGTGGCCGAGGCCCACCACGCCAGCGTGGCCCTGCTCGACGCGCCGGGCGGCGGGCTGCGCGTGCGGCTCAGCTTTCCGGATGCGCCGGGCCCAGCCGGTAGCCCAGGCCACGCACCGTGACGATCACATCCGAGGTCAGCTTGCGCCGCAGGTAGTGCACGTAGACCTCGATGGTGTTGCTCTCCACCGCGGTGGGCTCGCCATACAGCGCCGACTCGAGCTGCGCCCGCGTGAACACATGCTGCGGGCGGCGCATGAACTGCTCCAGCAGCCAGCGTTCGCGTTCGCGCAGCGTCACCCGCCGGCCGCGCCAGGACACCACGCCCTGCGCCGGATCGAGCCGCAGCGCGCCGTGCTGCAGCGGCGTGCGCTGCGTGGCCTGCGGATAGGCCCGGCGCGTCACCGCCCGCAGCCGCGCGGACAGCTCGGCCAGGTCGATCGGCTTGACCAGGTAGTCGTCCGCCCCCAGGTCCAGCATGTCGATGCGGTCGCTGCGCTGGCCGCGCGCCGAGATCACGATCAGCGGCGTCGCGTCGCGGCGCTGGCGCATCTCGCGCAGCAGCTGCTGGCCATCGGCATCCGGCAGCGTCAGGTCCAGCAGCACCGCATCGAATCGGTCGGACATCAGCGTGGTCTCGAAGCTGCGCGCACGCCGCAGCCACAGCACCGCATGACCGTCCTGCTCGAGGCCGGCGCACAGCGCGGTGCCGAAGTCCTCGTCGTCCTCGAGCAGCAGGATCTTCATGCGGTGCCGAACTTGGTGTCGAAGCGGATGCCCACCTTCTGCAGCAGCGGCACGGGCAGCTGGCCGCCGGCGCAGACGATGACCGCATCATGCGCCCAGGTCGTGCGCGCCGCCCCCGGTCCGGTCAAGCTCACGCCAGCTTCCTCGATCGCGACGACTTCGGTCCCCAGCATCAGGCTCACCCGGCCCGCGGCCACCGCGGCCTCCAGCGCCTGCCGGTTCTTCGCCTTCACGCGGCTGAAGGCCTCGCCGCGGTAGCTCAGGCCCACGGTGGTGCCCGGCTGCTCGGCCAGTGCCAGCGCGGCTTCCAATGCGCTGTCGCCGCCACCCACCACCAGCACGCGCTGGCCCTGGTACTGGGCCGCGTCGATCAGGCGATAGACCACCTGCGGCCGGTCCTCGCCCGGCACGCCCAGCTTGCGCGGCGTGCCGCGGCGGCCCATCGCCAGCAGCACGCTGCGGGTGCGGTAGGTGTGGCGGCTGGTGTGCACGACGAAGCCCTCGCCCTCGCGCACGATGTCCTGCAGCGTCTCGCGAAAGGCGATGTGCAGGCCGGTGCGGGCCACCACCGAGGTCCAGAACTCCAGCAGCCGCTCCTTCTGCACCTCGCCGAACTTCACCTGGCCCACCAGCGCCAGCGTCACCGGCGCGGTCATCGCGATCTTGTGCCGCGGGTAGTGGAACACCGCGCCGCCGAGCGATTCCTCCTGCTCGATCAGCTGGTAGCGCAGGCCGTGCTCGATGCAGGACAAGCCGGCCGACAGCCCCGCCGGCCCGCAGCCGACGATCACCACGTCGAGCTCGAACCCGCCGCTGCCGGGGCCGCGGCGCCGGATCGCGTCGATCGCCTGGCGGCCCTGCTCGGCGGCCTTGCGGATCAGCCCCATGCCGCCGAGCTCGCCGGCGATGAACAGGCCCGGCACGTTGCTTTCGAACTGCGGCGTCAGCGCGGGAATGTCGATGCCGCGGCGCTCGGTGCCGAACACCAGCTGGATGGCCTCGAACGGGCAGGCCGCCTGGCAGGCGCCGTGGCCGATGCAGGCCGAGGCGTTGGTCAGCTGCGCCTTGCCGTTGACGATGCCTAAAGCGCCTTCGGGGCAGGCCTGCACGCAGGAGCTGGAACCGATGCAGCGCACCGGATCGACCACCGGATGCAACGAGGGCGGCTCGACCAGGCCGGCCTCGATCGCCTGTTGCAGCTGCGCCGCGTGCGCGCGCTGCCGCCGCTGCCGCCAGCTGACGTAGGCCAGCAGCACCAGCGCCAGCGTCGCCCCGTACAGCAGCAGCCAGCTCATGTCAGTGGCTCCGCCGCGCTTCGGGCGTCCCACGACGTATGAAACTGGGGCGCACAGGTGCGCGACGGCTGTCGGCCGGTTGCGGTCGTTGGCTGGTTTGCTTTTGGTGAGAGCTTCCGTCTGCACAGGTGCCGGGTCCCGCCCCGGCGGGCGGGTAACTTTGGTGGCCGCACAACTTCGCTGCGCGAAGTTAGCGTCCCCCCGCTCCGCGTACTTCTACTGGCCCAGAAGAAAGTCACCAAAGAAGAGGGCCTTGAACATCCGATCTGACCTTGACGCTGCCACGGGCCTCCGGTTTTCCTCGGCTCTGGCAGCTCAAGTCCCC